>CALMEH010000199.1 GCA_937863115.1 uncultured Acidobacteriota bacterium | reverse complement strand
TAATATTCACACTGTATCGGCACAAGCAATGAATCCGCAGCCGTCAACCCGTTTAATGTCAATAATCCTAAAGAAGGCGGACAATCAATAATAATATAATCAAACTTTTCTTTTATAGTTTCTAAAAGTCCTTTAATGATATATTCTCGATTGCGCGTTTCAACTAATTCAATTTCTGCACCCGCAAGATTTTTATCTGATGGCAACACAAAAAATAACGGCAATTCCGTCGGTAAAATTATATTTTCAAGCGACTCATTAGCCACAATCGCGTGATACAGCGTTTTTCTCGACATTACCCGCGGAATTCCTGACCCTGAAGTTGCGTTTCCCTGCGGATCTGCATCAATCAATAACACTTTTTTTTCCTCGACTGCCAGACTAGCCGCAAGATTTACCGATGTCGTTGTTTTCCCGACTCCGCCTTTTTGGTTTGCAACTGCTATTATTTTTCCCATTTTATACCTTTTGAGATGTAATTTTGAAATAAGAATACCATACTTCTTCGACTTTTTCTAATTACACATTATTTAAATGTGGCACGGACTACATTGATTTCGGTTAATCAATGTAGTCCGTGCCACATTTAAATTGTAAAACGCAAAAATTAGTTAACATTTCGAGACTTTTGAGCAGTTAAATGCACCAAAACCGTAGAAATTGCCGAAGGAGTAAGACCGGAAATTTTACGAATTTGCGCGAAGGTTTGAGGTTTGGCACGTTCAAGCCGCTCAACCATTTCATTAGAAAGCCCACTAACAGTAGTGTAACTAAAATTTTCAGGCACTTTAAGGTTGTCCGAATGACTTATTCTTTGATCGGCGTTATGCTGCATTTCAACATATCCTCGATAAAGTAAGTCTGCTAAAACCGTATCTAGTTCGTTACCGTTAGTATTTTTACCTATTTCATCAGGTAAAAGCCGTAGAATCATATCGGCATTTGCACCTTGCCGCATTGAAAGTTGTGCCAAAGTTATCGAATCGCCTAAATCACAACCTAAAAGTTGTGAAATACTCGCATATTCGACAGAGGATCGTTTAAATCGCGTAAAATCCAGAGTATTGCGTAAAACGGCGAGTTTATCACGTTTTTTGTTAAATCTATTCCAATCAGATTCGCCTAAGAGTCCGATGTCATAACCTTTTTGAGCAAGCCTTTGGTCAGCGTTATCGTGTCGAAGGGTCAGACGTGATTCGGCACGCGAAGTGAACAGACGATAAGGCTCATCAACGCCATGCTGAATTAGGTCGTCAACCAAAACACCGATATATGCTTCATTTCGGCTTAAAATTACCGGATTTCGTTTTTGAATTTGAAGAGCGGCATTAATACCCGCCATTAAACCTTGACACGCGGCTTCTTCATATCCGGTCGTGCCGTTTATCTGCCCGGCAAAGAAAAGTCCTTTAATTCTAATAGTTTCCATTGTCGGCTTAAGTTCGCGGGGATCAACAAAATCATATTCAATGGCATAGCCGGGTCGAATAATACGAACATTTTCAAAACCGTTAATCATTCTAAGCAAATCTTGCTGTAAAGCAGCGGGCAAAGATGTCGAAAAACCGTTGAGATAAACTTCATTAGTATTATGTCCTTCGGGTTCGAGAAAAAGCTGATGTCTGTCTTTATCGGCAAATTTCACTACTTTATCTTCGATTGAAGGACAATATCGCGGACCGATGCCTTTAATTTTGCCCGAATAAAGCGGCGATTGGTAGAGATTTTCACGGATTTTTTCGTGAAGATTTGAACTTGTGTATCCGATAAAACATTGCATTTGCGGTTGTTCGATTTTTTCCGTTGCAAAAGAAAACGCCACGGGCTTTTCATCCGCCGGTTGTGCTTCAAAGGCATCCCAATCAATTGTTCTGCCGTCAAGACGCGGCGGTGTTCCGGTTTTAAGCCTTCCAACGGGAAAACCTTTCAACTTAAGATTTTCGGCAAGTTCGATTGAAGCAGGTTCTCCAGCACGTCCGGCGGAAAAGGTTTGTTGACCGGTATGAATCGTGCCGTTGAGAAAAGTTCCGGTCGCAATTATAACAGCTTTTGCTCCAAAACGACGTGTGTCCTGCATTTCAACGCCGATAACTCGTTTATTATCAGTAATTAAACTAACAACTATGCCTTGCCGCAAATGCAAATTAGGTGTAGCTTCCAGCGTTCGGCGCATTTCGACACGATAAAGTGAACGGTCGGCTTGGGCGCGAGGAGATTGAACAGCCGGACCGCGTGAACGGTTAAGAAGACGAAACTGAATTCCCGTTCTATCAATAATTCTGCCCATAATTCCGCCGAGAGCATCAATTTCGCGGACAACGTGACCTTTGGCAATACCGCCAACAGCCGGGTTACAAGACATTTGACCAATTAAATCAAGATTTATTGTAACCAGCGCGGTTTCTGAACCGAGACGAGCGGATGCTGAGGCAGCTTCGCATCCGGAGTGTCCCGCGCCGATAACAATCACATCAAAAACTTCATCGAAAATCATAAACCAAAACAAACTTTGCCGATGTTAAATTAACGGAAAAACCGTTTGTAAGGCAATAGACTATTTTATAGAAAACTTAAAGCGATTGCCAATGAAAATAAAATTACTTATTCCATTTGCCGTTTAGATTTTGTTGGGGCAAAGCAACCGATTGAAAACGAGGCAAACGAACCCGGTCGCTGTTCCGGTATGAAAGAAGAGGCATCAAACCTTGCTGCAAAAGTTTATCGGCAAAACTTTCAGTCAAAACAATTTCGGCGCAAGGTTTAGTTTTTATTACCTCGTTATCGCGGTAAAGATGAAAGGGCAAATTCACAATATCGCGCATTTGCCGTTCAGCCATTTCTTCCCAACCGAATTGGCGAAAACTTTGTGCCAAAAGCAGAGCGCAAGCAAATGAAGGATTAGCCCAGAGATAATTTTCGTGAAGAATTTCACCTTTAAACTCTTCAAAGGAAAAGGTTTCCGTAGAATCTGTGTCATTACCGTAGGGCATTCGGGAAAGCATCCGCATCGGCGATAAGCCAACGGAATTTACTTCAGAAGCGGTGCGAAGCGCAAGCCAGAGTTTCCCTTCAGTGGATTCTTCATTAAATTTCAATTCAGATATAGCTTCGATTTCGCCAAACGATTTCGCGCCGAACATTTCAGGGCGGATATGCGAAACGAAAGGCGCGGCGGCGGCGTAGGCGATTTTTGATATTCGCAGCAAAGCCGCAATATCGTCAACATTAACACCGAAAGAATAATTTCCACAAACAAGCGCAAAAGGTTCTCCGCCGAGTGTTTCATCAGTTTCCGTAATCAACCACCGAAACAGAAAAGAATCAGCTAAACTACTGATAGATTTGAGGTTATCAATTAAATCAGATTGCGAAACATCAAAAATAAAAATCTTCAAATCCGTATCGGTTTCGGAATGTCTGACTAAATAATACAGCCCGCGCCAAGCTGATTCTAACGCTTGAAATTTCGGGTGATGCAAAATCGTCCGCATCAAATCGCTGGTTGCTTCATCAACGGCGGCGACTAATTTCGACTGTTCCGTTTCATCAATTTTTACAAGATGGGGCGAAACAATTTTGGAAAGAAAAATTCCGAGTTCGGAATTATCAACTTTTCGCGGATTGGCTGAAGAAGTTTCTGCGGGCGAAGAAAGTATCTGATCCAGCAAATTATCGGATGAAACCGGCGAAGTTTTTTCACGCTCGACAAAGATTTCAATTTCGTCTGAAATATTAAACCACGCACGAACTTGACGTGCGGCTTCATCAAAATCATCGGCATTTCGCAAACGTCGGCGAATGTCGCGTAAATCTGCAAAAAGCGAAACTTGACGAAAAATATTATCGGGATGAAAGTCGTCAAGTTCTTTGAATTCAAGATTTAAGAGTTTTCCGTCACCGGTTAAATCAAGGGCGAGGGTTGTTTTCGACTCGCGTAAAACTTCGTCAAAATTATCGCGGTCAATAACAATCGGGCGACGTTGGAGTAAATCTATTTTTTCCGCATTCGCGCTCCAATCGCCTAAAACAAGAATATGAAAAGGCGGTTCTTCATCAAGTTGATTGCCTCCGTTTTCAAAAGTAAATTTTGCCTCAAAATCTGTATCGGTTGGTAACATATAAAAAATCCTCCGCAAAAATTAGAATGCAATAAATATCTTATTTACAAATCATTTTGTCAATATTGCAGAATTTGGATAAAATATAAAGACACCCGAACAAATTTTAGATTTGGTAAAATGTTTCTTATAATTGCGGAAGAATTCGCAAATGAAGTTGTTAATGAAAGAAATTCCGCATCAAATAACAAAACTTTTAATTGATTGGAGCAATGGAAAACCGGAGGCGTTTGATGAACTCGTGCCGCTCGTTTATGACGAATTGCGAATGATGGCGCGAAGATTTATGCGCCAACAACCTTTGGGACACACTTTTCAAACAACCGAATTAATTCACGAAGCCTATTTAAAACTTGCAGGAAGAGATGACAAAAACTGGCAAAATCGCGCCCATTTTTTTGGAGTAGCTTCAAAAGCAATGCGGCATATTTTAATTGATTATGCACGCTCGAAAAATAGGGAAAAGCGCGGCGGAAACGCGGAAAGACTGACATTAGAAGATCATATCGTGGCAACTACAACAAATCGAGCCGAAGAAATAATTGCACTCGACAATGCGTTGAAACAATTAGCGTTATTGGACGAACGCAAAAATCAAGTAGTTGAAATGAAGTTTTTCGGCGGATTAACAACCGAAGAAATCGCGGAGGTGTTAAAAATTTCACCTGAAACCGTTAAACGCGATTGGAGTTTTTCAAAAACGTGGCTTTCGCGGGAATTGGCAAAAATCTGAGAAATGTTTAAAAACAATAAGCGGTAGTGAATGAGGAAAATTTGCCGGTTCACTACCGCTTATTCTATCTAAATTGCAGTAAAAATTATTTTTGCTTCACATTGCTTGCCCCAGACGTTTTTCGATCAAAATTTGCAGGCTTTCCAATGTATGAAATATTGCTGGCACCGCTGGCATCAACCTTCAAATCATTTGAAACAGAAACGCTGACATTGCTTGCACCGCTAGCGTCAACCGAAACATTTTCCGACTTTAAATTTTCCGCATCAATTTTGCTTGCACCACTGGTTTCAATTTCCAAATTTATGGTGTTACCTTCAACTTTAATTTTTGATGCGCCGCTCGAATGAACTTTAAGACTTTCGTTATTCAAATTGGAAAGATGAACCTTCGAAGCACCGGAAACGTCCAAATCTTCGACATTGGGTGCAGAAACGCGAACAATAATCGGATTTCTCGAATTATATCTGCCATCCGTTTCGATACTCAAAATACCATTGCGAACTTCGGTTTTAACGAGTGGCAAAAGATTGTCATCCGCTTCAACTTCGACGCTGAAGTCTTTCTGGGCGGTAATTTCGACTTGAATTGAGTTGCTCACGTCAACTTGCGTAAAACCTGAAACATCTCGTCCTTGCTTGACGACATTGCCCGAACCTTTTTCACTGCCGAAATTTACATTAAACTTAAAAAATCTCGCCGAGGTTTGCCCGAAGGAAAAGATATTGGCAAAGATTACACCGATAAACAAAGCGATTATAAATATTATGATTCCTATTTTTTTCATTGATTGTCTCCTAAAGAAATGATATGTCGAAAGGGCAAACGAAATAAAATCAGAAAAAGTTCGGAAATTTTTCTTAGAAGCGATTTTTTTTGCGTCATTAAGCAAATTTCGAGTTTAGATTGTTTATTTTGCAAAAAACCAAAAAGACAGGGCAGATTGAACAACGCCAATAATTAACCCGAAAAGAGCACCAAAAAGTTCGATTGTTCGCAAATGTTCTTTAGCAACGGACATCACCAAACTTTCGAGTTTTTCGACCGGATAATTATTGATTTTTTCGCGCACGACTTCACCGATATTAAATTCTTGAATAACTTGCGGCAATTTTTCCTTCGCGGCAACAATAATCGTTTCTGTAATATTATCGCCTGCTTTTTTCATTTGTTCTTCGGAAATGTGATCGGAAAGTTTGCCGATTGGCGCACCCAACAATCGGTCAATCTGGCGCGAAAGAACACTGTTGATAATGTTGGCGGTTTCGTCTTGATTTAAGATATTGAGCAAACCGCCGGAAAGCAATTTTTTGAGTTTTTCTTCCGATTCGGGGTGAACGGTTTGCAAAATTGCATCAATGCTATGCGGACGAATTTTTTGCAAAGTATCTGTCAAATATGCAGAAACAGAATTTTGCACAGCTTCGCCTTGAACCAATGACAGAACGCTTTTTCTAACTTGAGATTTTAATTTTTCAAGCTGTTCAGGCTCAATTTTTCCGGCAATTTCATTAATCGGGCGCGACATTGCGCCGTTTATCGAATTTTCGAGAAAACCTTTCGCTTCGGTCGCAAAAAAATCGCCGCGCAGAGTTTCTTCGATGCGTTTCGGAAGAGATTCGTTAACCAAATCATCAACTTCGCCGAGAAGATTTTCGCGCGAAACAAAAATTTTCTTAAAAAACGGCAAGCCTTCGTAATATGTGTGAACTTCACGTTTTATAAGTGTGCCGATTTGATTTCGTGTGCGTTCAGCCGTTGCAAGTTCGGAAAGCTGA
>CALMEH010000198.1 GCA_937863115.1 uncultured Acidobacteriota bacterium | reverse complement strand
CTACGCCGTCGGCAATTCGCACGACGACATCGCCAAGCACGGAAAATTCTTCCAATTCGCGGCGATGACGCGGGAAATTTTGCAGATGCTTGCACCAGTCTTGTTGCGGCGAACCGGAATCCACGGGACGAAAAGCCAGAATCGGACTTTGGGGAGCAAATTGTTGTAATTGATTGATATTCAAATTGAATTGACCTGCCATTTTTTACCTCTAAAACCAACCTGTCGGTCGGAGCAAATGCGTTTGTTTGTAGGCGGCATTCGCCACTTGCCTAAAATTTAGTTAAAGCACTTTTTGGCAGACCCGAAAATCCCTTTTCGTCAATATTTGAGGGCGTTTGAAGGAAACCGCTACCCCTCAAAATTTCTGACGAATAGCGGTTTTTAGGCAGGATAATTGGCAGGAAAGTGGGTTAGTAACTTAATTCTTGGTTGGGAATTTCTTGAATGTCCGAAGCGATTTCGGTTTCGACTGAATGTTCGGTTTCTTCGGCAGATGCGCCGCCGTTTGTTTCTTCTTTTTCATTTCCGCCCGCAAACTGAAAATCTTGCAGCAGAACGTCCGCACTAACTTGCGGAACGCCTTCGCGGGTGAGCCACGCGCCCGTCGTCAATTTGCCTTGAACCAGCATTCGAGTGCCTTTTTTCGCGTATTTCGCCAGCGTTCTCGCTTGATTTCCGAAAGCCGTAACGCGAAACCAATCGGTTTCTTCGATTTTGCCCTGCGGCGAATTGCGAACCGAGTTTGATGCGATTGAAAAGTTGGCGATAAAAGTTCCGTCCGGCGTAAAGCGCGTTTCCGGCGCACGTCCTAAATTACCTAAAATTGATACATTTGCTGACATAATTTTTTAATCTCTCCGTTAATTTGTTTATTGTTTTCAGCCTTTCGGCTCGTGATTTACTCACCGCTTAGTTTTTTTTTCAATTTCCTAAAAATGTGCCGATCAAAACAATGAAAAGAATCAAAGTTATAAATCCGGTGGCGACTAACAGAACTTTCAGCAGGAAATTAATAGGGGTTTCTTGCCTGATTATTTTCCAAAACACTTTCCACATAAACATTGAATCAAAATCTTCGCGTGTAATTTCGCGCCTTTGGCGGTTGTTTTTCATTGGTTTTCCTCCGGCGGTAAAAATCTATATTCATTCCTCTTGCTGACCGCTCAATTTTCCGAACTGGTGCTTATTTTTTCTTTTTTAGTCAAAATTTGTGAAAAGAATTCCGGGTCAAGTTGGAATTTACATGCCAAACACCGTCTTTCCGCGCCGCTTTGGGTGCGTGAAACGGTCACGCCAAATATTTTTCGGTTTATTTTTGAGGGGTATATTTTCCCGCGCAACTGATGTCGCCTTAGTGGGGAGTAAATAAAAATCTTGCTCTTACTCAAAGGTTGGTGCATTTTTGCACCAATGGCGAATTTTTGCACCAGTTTGGCGAATTTTTGCACCAAACTATTTTTGATTTTGATCCAAGCAAAATTTCGAGCTGCTCGTTAAGCGAAATGTGAATCATTGCTACGATAAACGTATTCACTAAAGTTGGAAGTAACTTTTTTTTCTTGTCTTCTATACAAATAAACTTATGTTTTGTATCATATATGTGAGTTGGGAACTCACATTATTACTATGAAACATAAATCTATTTCAACTCAATCCGCTGAACTTCTCGCTTTTTTTAATGAGCGAAATAAATCTTGTTTCGACTACAAAGAGGCATCTCAGGCGTTGCCGGACTCTAATGAGACGGCGATTCGGAAACTGCTTAGTGATATGACAAAGCGCGGTCTTTTGATGAGAATAAGGGACGGTCTTTTTTATATTATTCCATATGAACAAGATGCCGAATCGTTTATCCCGGACTGGCACGTTCTCGCCGAATATTTGGTTTCCGGTATCGGGCATTACATCGGCTATTATTCCGCTTTGCAAATTCATGGGTTTATTACGCAACCTTCATTAAAGGAACAAATCGTGGTTAAGCAACAAATTCGCCCATCGGAAATTAAAATTAAAGATGTGCCTTTTCAGTTTATCTACCACAATGAAAAGCATTTTTTCGGCGCAAAAAAAATTTGGATAGACAATTTCAATAAGGTAATTTGCTCCGATTTGGAGAAAACCTTTATTGACTGTTTATTCAAGCCCGATTATGCGGGCGGAACTGTTGAAATAGCCAAAGCAATTTATGCTTCAAAAGATAAAATCAAATGGGATAAACTGCTCGATTACGCGGTAAAATTCGATTCTCAGGCAGTTATCAAACGATTGGGATTTCTCTTGGAAACGCTCGGCATCGGACGTGAAATTACAGGCGAACTGCAAAAAATAAAAACATCCTCATACGCCGTTTTGGACACGGAACTGCCTAAAACCGGAAAAAGGATCAGCCGCTGGAACATTCAGCAAAATTTGGAAACGGAAACGATTAAATCCGCTATTTACACATGATTAGACCCAAAGAAATACAACAAAAGGCAAGAGAAGCGGGAGTCCGCGACCAGCAGATCGAAAAAGACTTTATTTTATCGTGGATTCTAAAAGGTGTGGCTGAACACGAGCGGCTCAAGCAAATTCTCGTCTTTAAAGGCGGCACGGTCTTAAAGAAAATCTATTTTGAAGATTACCGCTTTTCGGAAGATCTTGATTTCACGCTCATTGACACTTCGTTGACCAATGAGCAAATATTCGCGTGGTTCGGCGAAGTTTTTCAATATGTCAGGGAAGAAGCCAACATTCCCCTTGAAATAATTGATAATAACGAACACGAGGACGGCGGAATAAACTTTTACATTAGCTACACCGGACGGCTCGGCGGGCAGGGAAGCAATAAAAGGGTCAAAGTTGATATTTCAAAAAGCGAAAAACTGGAATTCGAGCCGATCCTAAAACCTGCGTTTATCGCCTATTCGGATATTGAAGAGCATCAGCTCTTGTGTTACCGATTGGAAGAAGTTTTGGTTGAAAAAATGCGTTCGGTGATGCAGCGGATGCAAGCGAGAGATTTTTACGATATTTGGTATTTGTTAGAACAGGAAAAGATGGAAGTCGAATATTACCTGAACGAGTTTGTTGGTAAATGCGCCGCCAAAAACATAAATCCGGCTGATTTTCCGAAGAAATTAACCGAACGCCTTCCGAGTTACAAAGGACGCTAGCAAAGCTCTCTGAGCGAGCAAATCCAAAACTTACCGAATTTTGAACGAGTTGAGCGTGAAGTGTTAAGGCGTTTGAGAAACCTTGATTTCTCTTCGAGAAAATAAAATTTGAGATTTTTGTATCACAAATCCCGGCATAAAGCTGACATTTTTGATTATTTAAAAAGTTTAATTTACTGCCGATTTATAAACTATCAGTTTAGTAATTAGTATTTAATTAAACTAAATTGTTGTCTAAGTTTATATTTTGTCCTATAATCAAACTATGAGTATAGAAATCTCATCAAAAATAAACCAACTTTTAAGTTCTCAGCCTTCGGGCGTAGTCTTGCAGTCGAATTGGTTGGCGGCACAGGGGTATAGTCACGGGCTACAACAAAGATACCGGGAAAGTCGGTGGCTCGAATCTATCGGACAGGGAGCTATGATTCGCTCCGGGGACAAAGTTGACTATGAAGGGGCAATCTATTCTTTGCAGGAACAAACAGGCTCAACTATTCATCCCGGCGGCAAGACCGCTTTGGCTTATTTGGGAAAAACTCATTATCTGGAGATGAACGTGAAAACGGTTTCATTATTCGGAAGTCATGGCGAAAAATTGCCGGTTTGGTTTGAAAAACGTGATTGGGGTGTCCGAATTGACTATCATCAAACTTCATTTCTGCCGGCGGACTTGGGTTTAACCAAATTTGAACTGAAGAATTTCTCGATCAAAATTTCCGGCGCAGTGCGGGCGATGATGGAATGTCTTTATTTATCGCGTGAAAAACAAGATTTAATTGAGTGTTACGAATTGATGGAGGGACTCAATAACTTGCGTCCCGATCAAGTTCAGGCGTTGTTGGAAAAGTGTCAATCAATCAAAGTTAAACGTCTTTTTCTTTATCTGGCGGATAAAACGAGACATAGTTGGTTGAGTTTTTTAGATCTGGCTCAAATTGATCTTGGGAAAGGCAAACGCAGTATAGTCAAAGGCGGAGTCTTTAATGAAAAATATCAGATAACTGTTCCCAAAGAACTAGAAAATTCTAATTGAAAACTTCTTTGCGGGTCTTGCTCAAAAAACAAAATATTAAACTTTTGAATTTAAAGGCAATCCATTTTACCGATGTTTGAAAGTTGTATTATCTTACGCAATTAACGTAAGATAATATGCAATATGCGTAAGAGGAATCCAATTGATGCTTTGTTCCCCAAAATTCGCCAGAAACTCTTGGCGGCGACCTACACGCAGCCCGAAAAATGGTGGTTTATGAGTGAACTGGCTTCTTTTATCGAAACTACTCCGTCGAGTTTGCAGAGAGAACTGAACACATTGGTTGAAAGTGGGATTCTGCGAAGCCGGCGTGACGGCAATCGCCTTTATTTTCAAGCGGAAAGTGATTCACCTATCTTTGCACCCTTAAGGGATCTTTTAGTTCAAACATTAGGCGTAACTGAAAATATCAAAGAAGCATTATCAGCATTCAAAGAGAAAATAAATATCGCTTTTATCTACGGTTCGGTCGCCCGAAAGGAAGAGAACACACAAAGTGATGTTGATTTGATGATTATCGGTTCAAGCGGTTTAGCCGAAATATCGCCAATCTTGAGAGATTTGGAGCGCAAATTTAATCGGGAGATTAACGCAACCTGTTACAACTTGAATGAATTTCAGAAAAAGGTCGGAGCGGGTAATCATTTTTTGACGCAAGTGCTTAGAAAAGAAAAAATATTTTTGATAGGAGATGAGAATGAGTTGGCAGAATTTATTGGCGAACGGCAGCGTGAACACGCACACAACCAGCCGGCAGGAAATTGAAAACTTGAGGGAATTGGTTAATCGTGACCTAAAAGACGCTGAAATTGACGGGCTATCCGATGACAGGCGTTTTGCGACGGCTTATAATGCTGTGTTGCAGTTATCAAAAATGGCGATTGCTTGTTCGGGCTATCGCGTTTCTTCAAACAAAGTAGGGCATCACCGGACAACTTTTGAAGCGGTAAAAAATGCAATCGGAAGTGTTGATGTTAGGAATCTCTCGGATTATTTTGAAACGTGCCGCCGGAAAAGAAACTTGATTGACTATGATGCAACGGAAGTAGCATCTGAAACCGAAGCTAACGAATTAGTAAAAAAGGGGCGCGAATTCCAAATAATCATTGAAGATTGGATTTCCGACAATTATCCGGCATATAAATAATAGTCCGAGTTCAATGCCCGATTCGTTTCATTTTTTTTATCAATCCGGTGCGGCTGATGCCAAGTTCTTTAGCGGCACGGGTTTGGTTATTATTGTGATTATCCAAAGCATTTTTGAGCAGATAAGTTTCAATTCTTCTGAGATAGCTTTCCATATTCTCGCCCGGTGCGAAAGCTCCTAAATTTTCCAAATTTGAGGAATTATTTTTGTTTGACGGTTTTACCAAAGCAGCGGAAAGTCTTGAAAGTATTAATTCTTTTGTCAATTCAACCGTATTTGCGCTATTGGCATCACTTTTGGAAGAGAATAACGCATTTAAACACGCCTTCTCGATAAAAGACTGAAGTTCACGGATATTACCCTGCCATCTGGCGGTTTCCAGCAGTTTGAGCGTATCGTCGCTGGCGTTGACCACACGCCGGGAGCGGTGACTGAATTGAGTTACGAAAAGGCGAGCCAATGAAACGATTTCGTCTTGGCGTTCACGCAAAGGTTTAAGATAAATCGCGTGGGCGGCAATTCGGTAGCGTAAATCTTCACGCAAAATGTCCAAATTTCGGTGCGTCGCATAAATGATTCGCACATCAACGGGACGCGGACGGTTGCCGCCGACGCGCGTAATACATTTTTCTTCCGTGACTTTTAGGAGTTTTGCCTGCAAATTTGCAGAAAGCTCGCCGATTTCATCAAGAAAAAGTGTGCCGCCGGTTGCCGCTTCAAATTTCCCCGCTTTATTTGCGACCGCGCCGGTGAACGCGCCTTTTTCATATCCAAAAAGTTCGGATTCGATAATTGAAGGCGCAAGTTCCGCGCAATTTACCGCAACAAACGGCTCTTTTGAGCGTGGACTCATTTCGTGAATGAGTCGCGCGGTATGTGTTTTTCCCGTTCCGGTTTCCCCTAAAAGGCACACGTCGAGGAAGTCGAAACCGGCGAGATGCTTAATGTTCTCGGTTTCGCAAAAGTGATTATTCTGCATTTGACTTTTTATTTTTTACTGTTGCAATATAGTTTCAAGTTTGAAATTTAACTTGGTTCTGTTTTCTCTAGTTTCTAGCCTTTACGAAAACTTCCAACCAAAAAATTCTTGCTCTAAATATAAAAACCCTGAAAATCGGCAAAGGTTACTTGAGGGATGAAAAAAAAATCATTTTTTTTCAGATTTTATGTAGAAGGCTGATTTGATGAAAAAAAAATAGATTTAGAGAAAACGCCAAAGACTCTTTCGCTTACAGCAAAAGAATCATTGAAACAGTCGTTTTTTGATTTAACTGACAATGATCGGGTC
>CALMEH010000197.1 GCA_937863115.1 uncultured Acidobacteriota bacterium | reverse complement strand
CGGGCGTCTGGTATATTCTGCAAAGCACCGCCGGAATCCGCATACCGCAATGGGGAATTAATGGCGATGTTCCGTTCACCGGCGATTATGACGGCGACGGCAAAGGCGATTTGGGAATTTATCGCGGCGGAATTTGGTATATTCTGCAAGGTTCGGGCGCAACTTTAATCACGCAATTCGGAATCGCTTCGGATAAAGCAGTTGTCGGAAATTTTGACGGCGACGAAAAAACGGACATTGCCGTTTATCGCCCATCTGAAGGAAATTGGTATATTCTCAATTCGGGAAATAATTCATTTCGAGTCGTGCGTTTCGGCGCGGCAAACGATATGCCGGTTCCCGCAGATTACGACGGCGACGGCAAAGCTGATATAACCGTTTTCCGTCCGTCAGATAATGTTTGGTATCGTCTGAATAGTTCAAACGGCGCATTTAGTTCGCGGGCGTTCGGCACAAATGGCGATATTCCTTCGCCTGTCTCGGCGCAACCTTGAGGAAAGAAAAGGAGAAAAGGAGAAAGGGAGAAAGGGAGAATTTAACAATCGAATAATTATCTCCCGTTCTCCCTTTCTTTGTTTAATATGAAACTCTTTTTGACGATTAACAGCGGAACAATCGCCGGACGAAAATTTGAATTGTCGGAAGGTTTTTTGACCATCGGGCGCGGCGAAAATTGCGGTGTCAGATTTGATCCGTTTGCTGAAAAAATCGCTTCCAAACAACACGCTTTTATCGAATCAAAGCCGGACGGTTTCTACATTACGGATTACAACAGCACGAACGGCACATTTCTTAACGGGCAAAAAATCAGCACTTCCAAATTGAATTCCGGTGATTTTATTCAATTCGGCAAAAACGGTTCGGAAGCTGTTGTGTCTATCGAACAAATCAATCAAACCGAACTTCCGACAGTTGCCGCACAGATTTCCGAAAATACCTATCTCAAACAAAATTCCGAAGCAACGATTGTCAAACCTATAATACCTGCGCCCGAACCGACAGCCGTTTTTTCGCCTTCGATTCAAACGCAATTTCACGCTTCGCCCGCAAATCCCGCGCAACCGACGGAAATGTTGCAATCCGTCAGCGTCAAAAATTCGTTTTCTGCAATCGGAATGGGCGCACCCGTTTTGCCTCAAGTTCAGCCTTCGGGAAATATCGAAAGAAATCTATTTATCGGACTTTCGATTTTTGCCGTTAGTTTTTTGACAATTTTCGTAGCGTTAATGATTATTCTGCCGAATCTCGGGTTCGGCGTAGCGATAATTGCCTCGGTTATCGCTTTTGTTCCGGCGATGTTTTATCTTTTGCCATTAATTTGGATTGACCGTTACGACCCCGAACCGATTTGGCTTCTCGGACTCGCATTTGCTTGGGGCGCACTTATTTCGGTAATTATTTCGTATAAATTAAACACCGCATTTGCCCAAGTTGCTGTTCGTTTGTTCGGAGTCGAAGGCGGAATGGCACTAACGGCGATTGTTTCTGCGCCGATTTTTGAGGAAGCGACAAAAGGCATTGGCGTTTTACTGCTTTTGTTATTTTTCCGCAAATATTTTGATGATATTCTCGACGGCATCGTCTTTGCCGGAACAATTGCACTTGGTTTTGCGACCGTCGAAAATGTTATCTATTACGGCGGTGCATATATTGGTGCCGGCTCTGTCGGGCTTTACAATACGTTTGTTTTGCGCGGAATTTTCTCGCCTTTCGCCCACGTTACTTTTACGGCAATGACCGGAATTGGTTGCGGTATCGCCCGCGAATCGCACAACCAAACGGTGCGGATTTTGATGCCGGTTTTGGGATATATCTGCGCCGTTTTTCTTCATTTTTTATGGAATTTAATGGCGACGTTTTTAAAGATTGACGGACTTCTCCAAGGTGATTGGTGGTATGGCTATCTGTTTTTGCAAGTTCCGTTTTTCTTGGCGTTTTGGGGCTTTGCTTTTTATGTAATGAATCGGCAAAACAAAATCTTAAACGAAATGTTAGCGATAGATGTCGCACAAGGTTTAATTGCTCAAGAAAATCAAAAAATCGCAACGTCGGCGTTTCGTTCGACCGGCTGGTTACTTTCCGGCATTTTCAGCGGCAAATTCGGCGCACGCAGCCGATACCTTCGCGCCGTTGGCAAACTTGGGCTTTCTTACTGGCATATACAACGTGCCAATGCCGCGCAAGGTCAAACCGCAAGTTATCAACAAAACCCGATTCTCCGTGAAGAAGTTCTCAAATGGCGCGATAAAGTTTAGGTAATGTGGAAGACAATCTTTTACACAAGGCAAAAGTTGCGACTTTTGCCTTGTTTTTTTGTGTGATAATCTTTCAATAGTTTTATGAATTCTTTTAATGTAGAAAATGTAACTTTCGGCGGTGGGAATCTGACGTTTATTTTAGGTCCGTGTGTCGTTGAATCGAGTCAGCACGCGCTTTTTATGGCGCAGGAAATTAAGGATATTTGCAATGCAGTGGGTGTAGAATTCGTTTATAAATCTTCGTTTGATAAAGCGAATCGCAGTTCGATTGAGAGTTTTCGCGGCGGCGGTTTGGATTTCGGTTTGGAAGTTTTGGCGCAAGTCAAAGCGGAAATCGGCGTTCCCGTGATTACGGATGTTCACGAAACTTGGCAGGTTGAACGCACGGCGGAAGTTGCCGATATGTTGCAAATTCCGGCATTTCTTTGTCGTCAAACCGATTTATTGGTTGCGTCGGCAAAGTCCGGCAAAGCCGTGAATGTAAAAAAAGGTCAGTTTCTTGCGCCTTGGGACGCGAAAAATATTGTCGAGAAATTGCAACAAGCGGGAAGCGAAAAAATTCTTTTGACCGAACGCGGCGCGAGCTTCGGTTATAATAATTTGGTTGTTGACTTCAAAAGTTTTCCGATAATGCGCGATTTCGGTGTGCCTGTGGTTTTCGACGTTACGCATTCGCTTCAACTTCCCGGCGGATTAGGAAAAGCAACCGACGGACTCGGAAAATACATCGAAAGTTTTGCCCGTGCCGGTGTCGCTTGCGGAGTTGATGCAGTTTTTATGGAAGTTCACGATAATCCGTCGAAAGCTCCGAGTGATGGTCCGAATCAATTACCTTTAAATCGTTTGGAAAAACTTTTGACGAAATTAAAAGCGATTCACGAATTGGTGAATGAAAAATAAAAATGTCTTTAATTGTTGTAGATGTTGAGGCGGACGGTGCGATTCCGCATAAATATTCGATGGTTTGTTTTGGCGCGATTGTCGTCGAGCCGAGTTTGTCGAAGACTTTTTATGGTAAAACTCGACCGATTTCCGATGAATTTGTGCCGGAAGCGTTGGCGATTAGCGGTTTTTCGCGCGAGGAACATTTGAAATTTGATGAACCGCTGGAAGTGATGCTGAAATTTCGGGATTGGATTAAGGAAAATGTGAATGGAAGCGCGGTTTTTATTTCGGACAATCCGGCGTTTGATTGGCAATGGATAAATTATTATTTTCATTATTTTGTCGGCAGTAATCCGTTCGGTTTCAGCGCAAGACGTATTGGCGATTTGTATTCAGGACTCGAAAAAGATTTTTTTGCCGCGTCGAAATGGAAAAAATTTCGCAAAACTTCGCATACGCATAATCCGGTTGATGATGCGAAGGGAAATGCCGAAGCACTTTTGAAGATTCGGGAAATGGGTTTGAAATTTCCTTTTTAAATATTTATGAAAAATTCTCTTTGGGCAATTATTTTTGCTTTATTAATTTTTACTTTTTCGGCTTTCGCTCAAAACGAAACGGTTGTTTTGCGGACTTGGGAAGTGCAGAAATACGACATCACGGCGACTTTGCCGAGCACGGAAACCGACAGATTTTTGTCGGCTAAGGCGATTTTGACGCTCAAAAATGTTTCGGGCGCGTCGGCTTCGCGGCTGACTTTGCGGATTTCGGATAAAGCGGAAATTGCGGACGTGAAAGTTAATAATTCAGCCGCGACTTTTACGAAAGGCGAAGAAAAAATCAGCCAGACGCGCAATCTGCAACGTGCGGCGATGAGCGTTCCGGCAGTTTTGC
>CALMEH010000196.1 GCA_937863115.1 uncultured Acidobacteriota bacterium | reverse complement strand
ATATCGTTTTTGTAATGGGCTGGGTCTCGCATCTCGAATATTTTTGGAAACATCCCCTTTTCGCGGGCTTCTTAAATCGTCTCGCTTCATTTTCGCGCCTGATTTTATTTGATAAGCGCGGCACAGGTTTGTCAGATAGAGTTCCGATTAAAGATTTACCGACGCTCGAACAAAGAATGGAAGACGTTCACGCCGTTATGGATGCTGTCGGTTCGGAACGCGCCGTTTTAATCGGCGTGAGCGAAGGCGGACCAATGGGTTCGTTGTTTGCCGCGGCTTATCCCGAACGCACAACCGCCCTGGTTTTGATTGGAACCTACGCCAAACGCATCAAGGACGATGATTATCCGTGGGGCGTTTCCGCAGAAGACCGCGAAGCCTTTTTTGAAATGATGCGGCGCGATTGGGGAAAACCCGTCGGCATCGAAGAACGTGCGCCTTCGATGGCAAATGATGAAGAATTTCGCCATTGGTGGGCGGAATATCTGCGAATGGGCGCAAGTCCGGGCGCGGCTGTTGCGCTAACCAAAATGAACGCCGAAATTGATGTTCGCAATGTGCTTCCGACTGTTCGTGTGCCGACGCTGGTGATTCATAGAAGCGGCGATTTATGTCTGAAAGTCGAAGAAGGTCGCTTTGTTGCCGGTTTAATTCCGGCTTGCAAATATATCGAACTTGGCGGTATTGACCATCTGCCGTTTGTCGGGGATCAAAATGAAATTTTAGATGAAATCGAAGAATTTTTAACCGGAATGCGCCACGCCGAAGAAATTGACCGCGTTTTGGCAACCGTTCTTTGCGTGAAAATTGTAAATCCTAATGAACAAGCTCTGGAAATGACGAATTGGGAAGATTTTATCGAACGTTCCGGCGAATATGTGCGCCGCCAAATAGAGCTTTTCAAGGGCAGGGAAGTTTCTTTTAATGAAAATGGACTATTGGCAGTTTTCGACGGACCGGCGAGAGCAATTCGGTGTTCATTAGCGATTAATGATTCGGCGCGGCGGCTTGAACTTCGTGTCAAAACAGGCATTCATACAGGTGAATGTGAAGTGTCCGGCGAAAATTACGGCGGATTAGCAGTTGCGCTAGCACAGCAAATTGCCGAAGAATCAACAGTCGGTGAAGTTCTCGCATCGCGCACAGTCAAGGATTTAGTTGCCGGTTCCGGATTGGAATTTCAGGAAAATGGCAAAAAACGTTTCCCCGAAATTGCCGGAGAATGGCGGCTGTTCACGGTTAAATAAAGTATTTGATGTAATGTGAAGAAACACACAGGAAGTAAGTGTATGATTTTTCAAACATTTACACACTTGCTTCGTGTGTGTTCCTGCATTGTTGAATTTGCTTAACTGTCCAATTTTTTCATTTTTTGAAAATAAATTTTGCCTCATATTTAACTTTGGTTCTGTCATCATCCGATTTTAAAGATGGTGATAATTCCAAAATCTCGATTCTATAACCTTTAAATATAATAAATTGCGGCGCGATACCTGTATTCAACTCAAAAGTTTGCGGTGTGGCTTTTCCCTTACTTAGTTTAATTTGAATTTTTGCGCTTCCTGCCCAAACACAATCAACATCAATGGGACACCTTGAATCTTCCAAAACGGAAACGAATTCAAGCGTAATTTTGCCCGTTTTCAAAAATCCTTTTTCATTAGCTGAAAGCGTAAATTCTTTATTCAAATTGACATTTTGCCGAACAGATTGAGCAGAAACTACAAAAATCAATCCGAACATAATTAAGAAAGCCGAAGTAATAAAATTTTTCATAATTCTCCATATAAAGGGCGAAGAAAATTTCTTCCACCGTTTTGAAGGTCTTCCAAACCGATAAGTTGGCTTAATTTAACAAAAAAAGCAAAGTGTAAAATCAAAATGTAATCTTTTCAAAAAAGAAAAAATTCGTTATCCTTTTCAAAATGACCGTCGAAATATTTTTAGTTTTGGGGTTTTTGTTAGCCGCACTAATTCTTTTTGGGACCGAAAAAATTCCCGTTGATGTAGTCGGCATTTTGCTCGTTATAGGTTTGGTTTTAAGCGGCGTTTTGAACGTCAACGAAGGATTTTCCGGTTTTGGCGATAACGTCATTATCACAATCGGCGGACTTTTCATTTTGACCGGAGGCTTGATAAAGACAGGTTTGGTTGACCTGATTGGGCGAAGACTTTATAAAATTGCGGGAAATAATGAATTGTTTTTAACTGCGCTGATAATGGCAATTGCCGCAGTTGCCGCATCGGTTTTGAAAAACACAACGACGACGGCAATGTTTCTCCCTGTAGTTATCGGCTTAGCTGAACGTGCCAAAATACCACCTTCAAAACTTTTGATGCCGCTTGCTTTCGGGGCAATTTTGGGTGGAAGTTGCACGCTTATCGGCACTTCGACTAACTTAGCGGTTTCTGGTGCGATGCAGCGTTACGGTATGGACGGCTATTCAATGTTTGAATTAACCGGTGTCGGCGCAATGATTTTTCTGGTCGGAATGATTTATATGCTTTTCGTCGGCAGACGAATGTTGCCAAGTAGAGGCGGCGAAGAATCCTTTACGGATCAATACAGCATCCGTGAATATATTTCCGAATTGCTTGTCCTGCCCGGTTCGCACCTTGTCGGTAAAACTTTACGCGAAGCCGATTTGAACCGCGATCTCGACCTAAATGTTCTTGGGATTATCCGCGATGATAAACCGATAATGTCACCTGAATCCCGTGAAAGAATCCGTTTGAACGATCTTTTAATCGTTGAAGGGAAATTGGCGAATATTTTGAATATTAAGGCAGAAGTCGGACTTGAAATAAAAGCCGATTTCAAGTTGAATGACGAAGTTTTACAAGGCGGCGACATCGAACTCTTTGAAGTAATGGTTTTACGCGATTCGTCAATCGCCGGACAAAATCTCAAAAATTTACGTTTCCGGCAAAATTACGATTTAACTGTTTTGGCAATTAACCGACAAGGCGAAACTTTTCTTGAAAAATTGAGCGAAGTTCGATTGAAATTCGGCGACGTTTTGCTTGTTCAAGGACGACTCAAAAAAATTGAGCCGCTTGTAGTTGACGGTGAAATGTTGCTATTAGAAGATGTTTCAGCGGGAAGTATGCGGACTGAAAAACGAAAATGGGCGATGGCGGCGTTCGGGCTTTTTCTCGCGCTTTCGTTGACAAAAGTTGTTACTGGCGGTCTGTTAGAAATTTCGGTGGCAATTTGTGTTTTTCTTGGCGGTTTATTTGTT
>CALMEH010000195.1 GCA_937863115.1 uncultured Acidobacteriota bacterium | reverse complement strand
ATAAATTCGGATAAACGCTTGCGTTATTTGTTCGCTCTTGCCACGCGCCGGATTCGAGATGATAAATCCGTAAATTCGCAAATTGCGCGGGCGTGAAAGACGACATATTTAAGCAAACCGTCGGATTTGTATAAATTGCGTTCGTCGAAATGTCGAAATTCAGTCCCGTCGCCGTTCCCATCGGCAGAGCCGGAAACGAAGTTAAACTAATCGGTGTCACATGAACCGCGCCCGGCGTTGTAATCGTTCCGAACGTAACTTCCGCTTCGCCGGTTTTTGTTTTGTCGGAAACCGTCGGATTGATTGCTCCTTTATACTTGCCGCCGTTTCCGGCGTAGAATTGGTCGCGGATTTCCGACGGCGAAAGTGCGCGATTGTAAAGCGCGATTTCGTCAAGTTGTCCAACCCATGCTTCCGTATTCATGAGCCGTTTGCCCAACCGCAAAATGCCGTTGCCTGTCGGAATCGCTCCGGTTGCGGCGACCGTGCGAGTGTTCACACCGTTGACGAAGGTGCGTAAGTTTGCGCCGTCGTAAGTCATTG
Organism: uncultured Acidobacteriota bacterium; assembly: GCA_937863115.1. Taxonomy (GTDB): domain Bacteria; phylum Acidobacteriota; class Blastocatellia; order Pyrinomonadales; family Pyrinomonadaceae; genus CALMEH01. The sequence goes on along the minus strand of CALMEH010000195.1, from coordinate 1,393 downwards.
CGACGTGACTCCAAGTGTTGAGCGGCAGTTGCGCGTTGCCGTTCACCCAACCGCCGCAATCGTCCGGCAATCCCGATAAGCCGTTGATATAAACCGCAAAATTTCCGGTCGGTATTCCGCCACCCGACGGACAGTTGTTATTGCTGTTTCTTCGTGAAATTTCAAACTGAACGGTAGTGTTTGTTTCCTTATTGGCGATTATCGCCATCGAGTTTGGAAAAATAAAATCGAGTGTCGGATAAACCCAGCCTTCGATGCTGATTTGCGCTGTCGGATTCAGGCTCGGCGCGTCCGCGACTGAAACAGAGCCGCTAGTGCTGGCATCAAATTGAAATCCTCGTCCGACTTTGCCGACTGTGTAACTTGCGCCGCCGCTCAAAGTGCCGTTGTTACCGTTGCCGGAAATGTCGTTCGCATTGCCGTCGCCCGCGAACCACGCGATTAATCCGGTCGGAACGGTTGATTGGACTTTGTATTTTCCGCCTAAATCGGCGTTGGCGATTGATTGAATTTCGTCTGCCGAAAGAGCACGATTGTAAAGCGAAACTTCGTCAAGCCCGCCGATCCATCCTTCCGAAAATACACCGTTATTTATATCCGCGCCGACAATTGCCGGGCGCGTATCGAAGACGGGAACAATCGCGGTGGTGTTGCTCGCTACCAATACACCGTCCAGATAAAGTCTGGCTGTCTTGGTCGCCGCACCACCCGGATCATCAAAAGAAAATGCAATATGATGCCAGACATTGTTTGATATGGGCGCAGTAATTATCAGGCAGGTAGTGTTATCGCAGACCGCACCGCCGATGTTTGCGTTTTGTTGAAACAAAGCGTAGGAATTAGAAGATAAATTACCGAAAGGTTTTCCGAAAAATACTTTCGTGCCGACAGAGTTGGTCGGATTCGCCCAACCTTCGATTGTAAAACTCTGCGGGCGGAGAGCCGACGAGTCGGGAATAGTTGCGTATTGAGGCACACCGTTTGTTGTGAAACCCTGTCCGACCTTGCTCACCGACAAGTTTGGGGATGACGCGCCAGCCGCAGGCGTAGCATCAAGACCATTGCCGGAAGAATCCCGAAAATCGCCGTCGCCCGCGAGCCACAAAACCTGATTTTCCGGCGCGTAGGTCGCCAACGGTTTGCATTTGCCAATCGTTCCCGCGTTAAAAATCGCCGCGATTTCCGATGCTGAAAGCACGCGGTTATAAATTGCCAATTCGTCAACCGCGCCGAAAAATGCGTTTCGCGCGTCCGAGTCGCCGCGTGCGCCGATTGCCGCGCTAGTTGTAAAAGTGAAAACCGATGAATAACCAATCGGCGTATCGGCACCGCCGTCGCGATAGAAAACGGCTTGCGAACCGGAAATCGAAACCGCAACGTGATGCCAGTTGGT
>CALMEH010000194.1 GCA_937863115.1 uncultured Acidobacteriota bacterium | reverse complement strand
TTTGACAATAGAGAGACACGGCAAACAGCTTTAGATGCCCTCGACGTTGAGCGAGATTGGCGAAAGTTTGCCGTAGCGACCGTTTCGCGAGACGAATATCGCGAAGCACTTGTGTGTTAGGTCGTTTCCGCGTCGATTCTCGTAAAAGTATCTTATTGGGGCGTAGCCAAGTGGTAAGGCACCGGTTTTTGGTTCCGGCATTCGCAGGTTCGAGTCCTTCCGCCCCAGCCATATTTTTTTTAATCGGACGAGTAATCTTTTTGAGGTTACTCGTTTTTTATTAGTTCAAAGTTGGTAATGAGAACTTTGAACTTTGAACTCAAAAAATGAGCGTAATTGGTAACGTCAAAATTTTTAGCGGAAACGCACATCAGGATTTGGCAAAAGAGATTTGCCAATATCTGAGTTGCGATTTAGGAAAGGCAAGCACGGGCAGATTTTCCGATGGTGAATTTAATTTCCAAATCGAAGAAAACGCCCGCGGTGGAGATATTTTTATCGTTCAGCCGACTTGTCCGCCGACTGATAAGCATTTGATGGAACTTCTGATAATGCTCGACACCTTTTCGCGGGCTTCGGCAGACAGAGTTACCGCAGTTTTGCCTTATTTCGGTTATGCACGTTCCGACAAAAAAGACCGTCCGCGTGTGCCGATTGCGGCAAAATTAATTGCAAATTTGATTACGAGTGCCGGCGCAGACCGCATTTTGACGATGGATTTGCACGCTTCGCAAATTCAAGGTTTTTTTGATATTCCGGTTGATCACCTTTACGCCGCGCCGATTATCGTTGAGTATTTTCAGAAAAATCCGATTGAAAATATGATTGTCGTAACGCCGGACACAGGTGGAGCAGAACGCGCACGCGCTTACGCAAAGCGTTTGAATACGAGTTTGGCATTAGTTGACAAACGGCGAGAAAAAGCGAATGTTGCGGAAGTTATGAATATCGTCGGCGATGTTTCGGGAAAAAATTGTTTGATTATAGACGATATGTGCGACACCGCCGGAACGATTTGCAAAGTCGCCGAAGCCTTGCACAATAAAGGCGCAAACGAAATTAATGCGTGTTTTACGCACGGCGTTTTTTCGGGCAAAGCGATTGAAAACATCGAAGGCTCATATTTGAAAAAAATTATTGTTACAAACACGATTCCTCTTTGCGAAAAAGCGCAGGTTTTAAAGGAACAAGGCAGAATCGAAGTTTTAAGCGTGGCGAAACTGCTCGCTTCGGCAATTAAATCAATTCACGACGAGACGAGTGTTTCGTCATTGTTTATTTAGGTAGAAGTTCAAAGTTCAAAGTTTAAGGTTCAAAGTTGTAATTATACTTTGAACTTTGAACCTTAAACTTTGAACCGAGAAAATTATGGCAGACAAAATTATAGTTAAAGCAGAAAAAAGAGAATCGCGCGGCAAGAACGATTCGCGGCGTTTGCGGGCGGCGGGAAAAATTCCGGTCGTTGTTTATGGCGGCGGCGACGAATCGGTTGCGGCGGTTGCCGATTTAAGAGATTTAGCGGCTATTATCCGCACGGAAAGCGGCGTTAATACGCTTTTTTCGCTCGATATTGCCGGAGTTGGCATAAATGACGTGATTTTTCAAGATCGTCAAATTGATGCGCTCAAAGGTCGGCTTGTTCACGCCGATTTGCGGCGCATTGCGCTTGGCGAAAAAATCGAAATGACTGTTCCGATTCACATTATCGGCGAAGCTATCGGTTTGAGCGAAGAAGGCGCGGTTTTGACACAACCGATTCACGAAATTAAGGTTATGTGCGAACCGGCGAACACGCCCGATTCGATTGATGTTGACGTTACGGATTTGAAAGCGGGCGAATCAATCCACATTTCGGATTTGAAACTCGGCAAAGGAATCGAATTTCAAGAAGACGCGGAAACGGTTGTTGCTTCGATTGTGATTGTTAAAGAAGAACTCGAATCGCAACTAGAAGACGGCTCTGCACCTGAAGTAGTTGGCGAAAAAGACAGTGAATAATTGGCTTATCGTCGGACTTGGAAATCCGGGTTTGCGTTACGAAAAAACGCGGCACAATCTCGGCTTTATGGTAATAGATTTGTTGTCCCAAAGGATGCAAACGCAAGTCAAACGCGAAGAATGTCGTGCGCTGATTGGGCGCGGCGAGATTGAAAACCAAAGAGTAGAACTCGTCAAACCGCAGACGTTTATGAATCTGAGCGGCGAGGCGATAAATTGTCTGCTCAAAAAAGAAGATCGAAGCGGAGAAAAACTTATCGTTATTGTTGACGATTTGGCTTTGCCGTTCGGCTCAATAAGACTTCGCGGCAAAGGTTCTTCGGGCGGTCATAACGGGTTGAAATCAATCGAAAACTGCTTGAAAACGCAAGAGTTTATTCGCTTGAGAATCGGTATTCAACCCGAACACGAATTGCAGAATACGAAAAATTTCGTTCTCGAAACTTTTACTAAGACGGAATTTTCCAAACTTGAAAATATTTTACAGCAAAGTGCCGATGCGGTTTCAGCGATAATTACCGACGGAACCGAAAAGGCAATGGCAAAATTTAATTGATACCTTCTTGCTTCAACCGAAAATTGAAGCTCGAAAGCCAGAAGGAGGCAAAATTGGCAAATAACAGAGTATATGAAGTGATGTATATCGGTTCGCCGGATGCGACCGATGAGGACATCGTAAAATTGAATACGGCAATCGAAGAAATGGTTGCGAAAGAAGGCGGCACAGTTGTCAGAACCGATAACATCGGACGGCGCAAAATGGCGTATCCGATTAAAAAGAAAACGGAAGGACATTACGTTCTGTTTGAAATCGAAGATTCAGGGCAGACAATAGCCGAACTCGAACGTCGAATGCGAGTAAATGATACGGTGATCCGTTATATCACCGTGCGCGTTGACGAAGATCGCAAAAAGGCTGATAAATTGAAAGCCAAGCGCGAAGCACGTCAAGAACGCCGTGCAAATGCCGCGCGTAATGTCAGAAAAACCGACGAAGAAATTTTCGCCGAATTGGAAGAAAATCAATAAGCAAGAATTTTTTAAAGGAGCGAAAAAATGGATAAACCTAATAATTTTAATGAAGAAGAAGTTAATTTTTTTGAACAAGGCGATGAAGCCCGAATCGAAAAAATGCCGCGTCGGTTTCAACGCCGCCGGAATAATCAAACTGTTCCCGATTATATTGATTGGAAGGATACAGATTTTTTGAAAAGATTCATTCCCGAACGTGGAAAAATTATGCCGCGCCGTATTTCTGGCGTATCGGCAAAAGACCAACGCCGCATCGCGCAGGCAATCAAACGTGCGCGTTCAATGGCTCTGATTCCGTTTGTTGCGGATTAATAGTTTGTCGTTCCGCCTTTGCGGAATTGTATGGAGATTAACGCTAATTCCGCCTAATGGCGGGACTATAAGCGAAGGAGAAATTTAAATAAAATGGCAACAACAACAGTTCTTTTACGAGAAGACATAGAACATTTGGGTGGACGCGGCGAAGTCGTTAAGGTAAAAGCGGGATTTGCGCGAAATTATTTATTGCCGCAAGGTTTTGCAACATTGGCAACCAAAGCCAACATCAAACAAATCGAAAACGAACGTGCCGCGCTTTTGAAAAAAGCCGCGACTGAAAAATCAACTGCTGAACTTCAAGCCGGTCAAATGAACGAACTTTCGCTTGTTTTCGAGCGCAAAGCCGGCGATGGCGGATTGCTTTTCGGTTCGGTAACTTCGATGGATATTGCCGAAGCCTTAAAAGCGAAAGGCTACGAAATTGACCGCCGCAAAATCACTTTGAAAGATGCGATTAAAGAAACAGGCGATTATACGGTTAATGTAAAACTTCACCGCGAAGTTTCCATCGCTGTTCCCGTTTCGGTCTTCGCCGAAGGCAGTGCCGCAGAAGCCAAAACTGCCAAAAAATTGTCAGAAACTGCTTCGGCAGAAACTGAAACTGCTTTAGACACGACTGTCGAAACTGAAGAAGCGGAAAGTTAAAAACGGTTAAAATTTATCTTCAAAGGAAACTTTCGTTTCGGTTGAAATTATACTAGAATCAAAGACTGCAAAATAAAAATTTGCGGTCTTTTTTTCCGAATAAAAATCGAAAACAATCCCAATTCGACCTTTCTAACAAAGTCGAATACCGGAAAATTACTAATGTATCCTGAACAAACACGCGACCAATATTTGGAAAAACCTTTGCCGTCCAGCGCAGAATCCGAGCGTGTGATTTTGGGCGCGATTCTGCTTGATAATCAACTTATTTCGCAAGCTATCGAAAGGCTTAAAGCCGATGATTTTTATTCTCCGCTTCATCGTCGAATCTTTCGTGCAATGACTTCGCTTTTTGAAAGAAGCGAGCGCATTGATCCGATTTTAATTGGCGAAGAACTTAAAAAGGATGGTTCAATCGAATCAATCGGCGGAATTGCCGCGATTACGAATCTAACTTACGGTTTGCCGCATTTTTCCGACATTTTCGATTACACAAAAGTCGTCAAAGACAAATCTGTCGTCCGCAATTTGATAAAAGTTTGCAATCAAATTACCAGCGAAGCACTCGCTGAAGAGGAAGACGCGGCGGATATTCTCGACAATGCCGAACGGATGATTTTCGCCCTCGCTGACGAACGAACACGCGAAGGTTTTGCCCACGTCCGCCCGATTGCCGAAACCGTTTTAGCAAAAGTTCAAGAATACGCCAAACGCGAATCGCACGCACTCACAGGTTTAGCCACAGGTTTCCGCGATTTAGACGAAAAAACTTCCGGCTTGCAAAAGACTGATCTAATCATCGTCGCCGCCAGACCCAGTATGGGGAAAACGGCTCTATGTTTAACGCTTGCACAAAATGCGGCGATTCAGGAGCGGGCAGTTGTCGCAGTTTTTTCGCTTGAGATGTCGAAAGAACAGCTTGTGATGCGTATGCTTTCGTCGGAAGCAAAAGTTGACG
>CALMEH010000193.1 GCA_937863115.1 uncultured Acidobacteriota bacterium | reverse complement strand
TAATGCCGAGAAATATTCGCGGTCGTTGTTTCCGGTCGTGTCGTATTCCAATTCGGTCAACGTCGCTAAGGCTTTTGTGCCTTCAATCATTATCGAGATTGTCCGCTTTGGTCGCGGGTCGCGGGTTGCTCTCGAATCTGCGCCTGTTTCTGCCGGAGAAACGATATATTCCGTCAAACTTCTCGAACGCAATGCGCCGTTTTCGTCATAGCTTCTTTCTTCGAGCGGCATTCCGGCTCGCGGGTCGTCAAACCCGAAATTGCCGTAAAACGCGCTCGGATTCGGTTGCGGAACGCGCATCAGATAACGCACCGATTTGGCTCTGCCCGTTTCGTTCGTAATTGTCGAATCGCTCTTGTGCGGCGCAATCGTCGTTATCACCAGCGGCGATGTCGGATTGAGCGTGTCTTGCGGTGCAGATGAATAATTCCAACGCTGTTCGAGTTGTCCGCTTGCGTTATAAACTTTGCGTTCGGTAACGCCGCGATTCGTTTGGTCGAAAAGTTGTGATTGATAACCTGCCAACGAATCTACTTTGTCATATTCAAAAGTTTCAAAACTGCCCGTCGGATAAACAATTTTAGAGATTTCGCCGTAACGGTTATATTTGAAAATGTATTTTTTTCCGTTTGGCAACTCGACTTCTGCCAAAACAGTCGGATTAAACCGCGCCGCAACCGCAATTTGTGTGTTACCCGAATCAACCATCTTGAACGGATTACAGCTTCGATGTCCCGTATTGAAACCCGTGAACAAAACTTCCGTTACGGGCAAAGTCGTCGTTAAATTTCCTTCACAAAATTTCGGATTCGAGTAGTAAAGTTTCTGCGATTGATCTTCTAATGCGGCGGGAACTATACCGTTCACTTTTCCGCAATTAGGGTCGGTGCTTTCCTCGCATTCTATGGGTTTGAGCGGCAGCCATTTCAATTTGTGATCTTGTGTTCCTCCTGCAAGTCCCGGCAGATTGGCGTTAAATGTGCCAATCGGATTTTTCTGCGAATCCCAATTATATGGCAATGCGTCAACAATCTCTCTGCCGAGCGTGTCCGTCCATTTGTTGACCTCAAAACTGTTCGAGGTTTCGGGAACTTGCGTAAAGGTCATTTTGTTGCCGTCAGCATCAAAATATGAAGTCGCCAAAATTCCGCCCAGATTTTGCGCGGTTGTCGGAAACAGATATTTGCTTCCATTTGGCATATAAAGCGTGTTGCCCGTCGTTTCGCGCACGAGCTTCATTCCCGAACCGTCAACCGCCAAAAAAGTTCCCGTAGAATCTTCGCCCGTCTGTTCACAGTTTGCGCCGTTAAACGGATAATTTTCTCCCGCACAATAACCGAAAGTCTTGTCGGATTTGCGAAATTCTTTTGATGAACCGTCCGACATCGTTACCCGAACTCGTTTAATATAGTGCATTCGGTCAAGATTCTGCGATGGAAGTTCTGAGCCGCTTCCGCCCCCAGTATAAATAGTGCAATAATTATCAATCCAACCTGTGCAGACTTCTTCATTGCAACCTTGTTGAGGATTTTCACCACATTGTTGTATCCAACGAACACAATAACCTCCACAAGGCTGAATCAAATTTCCTATGCTTCCTTGAATAATCGCTTGCAGGTTATTTTCAAATATACTGACAACAATTCCATCGTCGAGATTTTCGCTAAATGGCTTCCCGTGTTGATTATAAATTTCCAGAGATTCATCAATGCGCGGCGGCATCATCATACTTGTCCAACCTGCCGACGTTCTATCTCCGTATTTACTATTGACATCCGTTAAATACCGTTTTGTGCCGCTTCCGCTTAAATAAAACCACGTTACACTCGATTTCATTTGCCAAAGTTTCGAAGAATAATTAAACCCGACAGGCAAACTGTTTCCGTTTCTGCCCGGATAGCTCATCAAAGGAAGACTAAACTCCATCGCCAATGTCGAAGGATTTACCCGCGCCAAACTTTTCAGATTCTGGTCGGCTTTGTTTCCGGTTTCGGTTTTTTGGGGACTCGTCGAACCGTCCGAAGGCTGTGCCGAGACATTCGAGCTAAATATCACCAGAAATATTGCTGTTGCCAAAACGGTCAATATTTTTAACAATTTCCCAAAAGTTGTAATACCACTAGATTTTTTTAATTCTTGCGTTGATTGTGTGTGTGTCATAGCTTTGGCTTCCTCTGATTTGCTTTTTCAAAACGATTCTTTGTTTATCAACTGTTTTTTGGTTTTCTTGATTGCTTCGGCTCAAGGCTATCTCCGATAAAAAGCTGGAACGGGAATGTCGTTTGTTGTTCCCCAAGCTTCTTGTCTTAGTGTGCCGTTTGAGCTTTTGCGGATATACCAGTTGCCGTTTGCGTTGCGCCAGACGGCGATGTCGGTTTTGCCGTCGCCGTCGTAGTCGTTTTGGACGAGTTTGTCGCCTGATGCGC
>CALMEH010000192.1 GCA_937863115.1 uncultured Acidobacteriota bacterium | reverse complement strand
GCAATCGGAATGTTAGCGGGAAACGGTTTAGTCTCAAAATTAACTCTGGCAATGTTTGTAGTTTTGCTAATCAGAGCCTTTTGGGGGCTTTCGCCGTTTCGCAAAAAAGTCAAAGCAATGAAAATCGGTATTTGGGAAGTAATTTATGGAACTTTAACGGTTTTGTCTGTGATTGTCGGATACTATTTTCAACTGTGAATCAATGACAAACTCAATTCCAAGTAGCATTTACGGACCTGTTCGCTCGTGGCGATTAGGTTGGTCGCTGGGTGTTGATGTCTTGTGCGTCGATTCGATTTGCTCGTTTGAATGCGTCTATTGCCAGCTCGGAAAAATCAATCGTGTTACCACCGGCAGAGATATTTTTGTTTCAACGGAAAAGATTTTGAGTGATTTGAAAAATTCCGATTGGCAAAATGCAGATGTGATAACATTTTCGGGAAGCGGTGAGCCGACTTTAGCTAAAAATCTCGGCGAAATTATTGAGAAAATTAAAGAACTGACAGGCAAACCAATTGTCGTTTTGACTAATTCGACACTTTTGCATCTGGAAGAGGTGCGAAAAGAACTTCTCCACAGCGATAAGATTTTCTGCAAACTCGATGCCTGGTCAAACGATACTCTGAAGCGTTTTGACCGTCCTGAGAAAACTGTTTCGTTGGAAAATATAATTTCGGGGATCAAAGCCTTGCAATGCAAATTCAAAGGCTTTCTGGCGATTCAAACGATGATTTTGCGTTTGCCGAATGAATCTGAAATTAAACAGTTTGCTGTAATTCTCCAATTAATTAAACCTGATGAAGTTCAACTGAATTTGCCGACTCGCCCGATTCCGCCCGAATATTTTTTGGCGACTCGCGGCAATGAAGTTGAAGATAATCAATCCTTTACGCATCTGAAAACAATTTCAAAAAATGAATTGGAAAAGGTTCGTGATAAATTATCGAAATTAACAAAATTGCCGATAATTATTCGATGAATTATGCACAACATTGACTTAGATTTAGTCGAAATGACGATGGATGTGATGAAATACGCCATCGGCAGAATTACCAACGCTAATCCGGAACTCGGTTTTCCGAAAAAAGCTGAAGAATTGCAAGCCCTAGTTGGAGAAACCATTACGCCTAAAGGGATTGGAGGCGAAACTGCCTTCAAACTTTTTCGAGATATTTTGATGAAAGCCAGCGTTTCGATTGACCATCCGCGACATTTGGCTTTTGTGCCTGCTTCGCCAACTCGTGCGGCAGTAATGTTTGACCTTGTTACTTCGGCTTCGAGCGTTCACGGAGCATTTTGGCTTGAAGGTGCAGGTTGTATTTTTGCCGAAAATCAAGTAATGGAATGGTTAGTTTCGCTAACGGGAATGCCCACAGGCAGTTTTGGAGTTTTCACCAGCGGCGGCACGGAAGCGAATCTTTCGGCGATGGTTACGGCGCGTGAAAGTTGGCGAAGTCAAGATAAAACCAAAGAAACCGAAAGAGGCATCATCATTGCCGCGGTTTCTGCACATTCATCGGTCAAAGCGATGGCAAAAGTAATTGATGCCGATGTTGTTTTAGTGCAAACGGAAGAAAGATTTACAGCCGAACAATTAGCCGAAAAACTCGCAGAATTGACAGCCGAAGACCGCCAAAGAGTTTTTGCCGTGATTGCCACAGGCGGCACGACAAACGCTGGAATTATTGACGATTTAGTCGGAATCGCCGAAATTTGTGAAAAAGAAAATCTGTGGTTTCACGTTGACGCGGCGTATGGCGGCGGTGCATTAGCGGCAAAATCGGTGCGGCATCTTTTTAATGGAATCGAGCGATCGGATTCGGTTACGATTGACCCGCACAAATGGCTTTTTTCGCCTTACGATTGCGGCGCAGTGATTTACAAAAACCTTGAATTGGCAAAATCCGCTCATTCACAAGAAGGTTCATATTTAGATATTTTTTCCGACGAAGGCGCACAAGGATTTAATCCGTCAGATTATCAAATTCAATTAACGCGCCGAGTTCGCGGATTGCCATTGTGGTTTTCGCTGGCGATGCACGGAACTGACCGTTATGAGCAAGCAATAGAACGCGGAATTGAACTCGCCCGAATCGCCGGACGAATGATAAAAAGCAGTAAGCACACGCAATTGGTCAGAGAACCAAGTTTGTCGTGCGTTTTGTTTAGAAGATTAGGTTGGTCGCCCGAAGATTACCGAAATTGGACTTATAAAAATCATAAATCAGGTTACGCTTTGGTTGTGCCAACCAAAGTCAGAAGCGGAAACGAATTTGAAAAGGCAGCCCGTTTTTGTTTTATCAATCCCGATACCACCGAAAACGACATCAAAGGAATTTTGGACACGATGATTTAATCCTTGAGCCAAACCAAGCAAGATATTGTTAGCTTTTAATCGAACGAGCAAACGGAAAAGCCAATAAAAAATAGATTGCACTCACGCTGGAGAGTTATATTCATCGTTAAATTCCTTCCAAAGCATTCTTTGCACAGTAAATCTCCGTTACTTTTCTAAAGTGATAACCCATCGCGGCGAGTGCAATTCCGTTTCCTAAACTGCGTGGATAATTCACGGTAACGCGGAATAAATACTTCCAGAAGCGAAAGCGTTCACGATCACGCACTCCGAGCCGCAGAATTATTTTGAAGAAAGATTTGGTGACTCTGATGAAATTGACTCGTTGCAATTCTACCGCATTGTTTCTTACGCGTGATAAGCAATCAAGCGCACGTTGATAAAATTCCTGCGGACTATAAATGTTTCTCAAGACAGCTTTATAACCTTCGACCAGCCGTTCTCGATCCATTTTTGGAACAAAATTCAATGAACAATCGGTGTTATTTCCGCTACTTTCATGAACAAGTCTGCCTTCACGTTCCAAACGCTTCCAGAGTTGAGTGTCGGGAAGCGCAGTCAAGAGACCAACCATCGCCAGCGGAATTGCACTTTCACGAATAAAATTGATTTGTCGCTCAAAAATATCTTCCGGGTCGTTATCGAATCCGATAATAAAACCAGCCATGACTTCGATCCCGTAGCTTTGAATCTTTTTAACTGATTCCAGTAAATCGCGTTTTGTGTTCTGAGATTTGTTGGCTTCCTTGAGACTTTCCGCGATGGGCGTTTCGATTCCCAAAAAAACGCGGTGAAAATGGGCGTATTGCATCAACTCGAGCAAAGCATTATCTTCGGCAAGATTGACACTTGCTTCGGTCAAAAAAGAAAATGGGAAATTATGACGCTCAGACCATTTAATAAGTTCAGGTAAAAACTTTCTAACCTCACGTTTGTTACCAATAAAATTATCATCAACGATAAAGACAGTCCCGCGCCAGCCTGCCATCCGCAAGGCTTCCATTTCAGCCAACATCTGTTCGTTCGTTTTGGTGCGGGGGACCCGCCCGTAAATCTCAATAATGTCGCAAAACTCACAAGAAAACGGACAGCCTCGTGAAAACTGCACATTCATCGAAGTGTATCGGTTTAAATCAATTAAATGGAAATCCGGTAGCGGCGTTAGCAAAATCGAAGGTCGCTCGGTTGCTTGATAAATACGCTTGGGTGAGCCGACGCTTAAGTCGGCAATAAACTCCGGCAAGGTCGTTTCGGCTTCACCGATGAAAATGAAATCGGCTTCCGGGACGAGATCCGCGCTCGTCGAAACGTAGGGACCTCCAACTGCTACGGGTTTGCCAAGTTCTTTGCATAATTTTACGACTTCATCGAGAGATTCTTGCTGGACAATCATCGCACTTAGAAACACCATATCCGCCCATTCAATATCGCTTTTAGATAGCGGCTCGACATTCATATCAACTAAACGCCGCTCCCAGTTTTCCGGCAACATTGCGGATACAGTCAAAAGTCCAAGTGGCGGAAATGCCGCTTTCTTGCCGACAAACGACAAAGCATGACGAAAACTCCAATAGGTTTCGGGAAAAACCGGATAAACAAGTAAAATTTTCATAACCTCAAACTCCTTTGAAAAAGTTGAAAGATGAACTGAATGTGAGTACCAATCTCTAGTCTTTCCTTGACGGCGGTTTTGAATATGCCGAAACAGCTTTCCAACCTGCATTTAGGCAAGTATTTTCCACCGTATTTTCATCTTAACAGGTATTTTCGGGAGCAGATGTAAGAGTTGTGTAATAAGTAATTTGAGAGGTTAGAAAAGTTGGCAATCCGATTCGAGATGCCATTTCAATGCCCCTTGAAACGCGGCGGGAGATTTTCCAATTCCCTTTGGATTTTCGGTTCTAGAACATCAATTTCCGCCGGATTAAAAGTTTCCGCCCAACGGTATGCGTAAGATTCTTCGAGTGCGTTATGAATCTGCAAACGGCGGCGAAGTTCGGTAAATTTTTCGCGTAATTGAGAGATTTTTTCCGCAGTGTTTTGAGCGATATTTTGGCGCATCTCGAAAACTTCTTTGACCGCCGCGCCGAGTTCGCGCATAAAAAAACTATGGTCATTGTCCAGCGTCAAAATCGTGTGTTCAACAACTTCCAAGGTAGGCATTTCAGCTTTCCGATGATTTCTGGCGGCGCGTAAAATA
>CALMEH010000191.1 GCA_937863115.1 uncultured Acidobacteriota bacterium | reverse complement strand
TACGAGTTTGCTCAAAATTATATTCGCTCGACGCTGGAAATATCCAGATTTCCGTATCGTTTCGGCAATCGGCTTAAAACAAGCGGAGTTTACGCCCAAGATTTGATTGAAATTACGCCGAAATTCAAAGTTTTGATCGGCGGCAGATACGATATTTTCAAGCAAAGATTTTACGAAGAGCCGAATCCGATAAAGAAACGGAAAAACTACATCAGGAATATATGGCGAAATACGCCGATCTGATGGGCGGCGACAAATTAACGATCGGAATGATCGCTTATCCGGGAATGTTTTTGCAGGATTTGGTCGGACCTTTGACGGTTTTTGAAGCCTTGATGAACCGCGATATTCATATTATTTGGAAAGAAAAAAAGGAAGTTGCGACCGGAAGTTTGATAAAAATCATACCGAACACGACATTTGCGGAAACGCCGAAAGATTTGGACGTTTTATTTCTGCCGGGCGGCGTTCCGGGAACTTTGGATTTGATGAAAGATAAGGAAACTTTGGATTTCATCGTCGAAAAAGAAAAAACGACAAAATTTATGACCAGCGTTTGCACAGGTTCGCTGATTCTCGGTGCGGCGGGTTTGTTGAAAGGCTACAAAGCTACTTCGCATTGGGCTACGCTCAATGTTTTGAAGGAATTTGGAGCAATTCCGACCGAAGCCCGAATCGTTGAAGACCGCAAAATCATTACGAGCGGCGGCGTAACTGCCGGAATAGATTTCGGTTTATCAATCGCCGCCAAACTGCGAAACAAAACCTACGCGGAAGCAATTCAGCTTTATATCGAATACAACCCGCAACCGCCTTTTAACGCAGGTTCGCCAAAGACGGCAAGTAAGGAAGTAAAGACATTTATCGGCGGAATGCTGATTCCAATGGCAAACCAGGCGCGGAAAATTGCAAAAGATATTTCAAAAACAAAATAGGAGAACAGACAATGAAAAATTTACTAATTGCATTTATTTTTACAATTTGCGGCGTTTTTGTAATCAACGCTCAAACGCAACCAATTTCAATTAATTTTCAAGCAGTCGTTGGCGATAAAGTTTTTGATTGCCGCGAAACTTACGAAAATATCGGCACGACGAATTCAAAAATGAGCGTTACCGATTTCAAATTTTATGTTCAAGATGTTCGTCTCGTTGATAAAAAAGGTAAGGAAACGCCCGTTAATTTAACGAATGACGGAAAGTTTCAAACCGAAAAAGTCGCTTTGCTCGATTTTGAAAACGGCGAAGGAACTTGCACCAACGGCACGAAAGAATTAAATACCACAATTCGCGGAACTGTTCCGAAAGGCAAATATTCGGGCGTGAAATTTACCATCGGCGTTCCCGAAGAATTGAATCATCTCGATCCGACGCTTCAACCTTCGCCGTTGAATTTTACGCGAATGATGTGGTCGTGGCAATTGGGATTTAAGTTTGCGCGAATCGATACGAAAACGACCGGCAGACCGAACGGATATGTTTTGCATCTTGGCAGCACGAATTGTGTAACTAATGCAAACGGAACAATTAGCTGCGCTCGTCCGAATCGTCCCGAATTCTTTTTTGAAAAATTCAATCTTGCGAAAGATTCGATAATCGTTGACTTAAAAACGCTTTTCGCAGGCGCAAATATTGACATCAATCAGGAAAAAACCGCCGCCGGATGTATGTCTTTTGAAGGCGATTCGGATTGTTTGCCCGTTTTCAAAAATCTCGGACTTTCGTTTGAAGGAAGCACGGCAAGCAAACAAAGTTTTTTGCGTGTCGGAAAATTAAATAAAACCACGGACAAAAAAGCCGAATAAAGTTTTAGCCGCAGATGAACGCAGATTTTGCGGTTCATCTGCGGTTAAACGAAATTTCTAAAATTATGAAAATTCTAAAAATTATCATTATTTCAATATTCGTTTTCGCCGGATTTTTTATTTTAAATTTGCAAAAACTTCAAACTTTGGCGCAAACAAACGAATTTTGTTGGGATTTGCCAAAAGGTTTTCCTGTTCCGAATGTTCCGAAAGATAATTTGATGACTGCTGAAAAAATCGAACTGGGACGGCATCTTTTTTATGATGTGCGGCTTTCGATAAACGAAAAAACTTCGTGCGCGACGTGTCATTTGCAATCGAAAGCATTTACCGAAGACAAAACTTTATCGGTCGGCACGACGGGCGAAGTTCATCCGCGAAATTCGATGAGTTTGGCGAATGTCGCGTATTCAACGACTTTGAATTGGGCAAATCCGACAACTAAACATCTGGAAACACAAGTTTTAATTCCAATGTTCGGCGAAAATCCGGTCGAACTCGGAATGTCCGGCAAAGAAGATTTACTGTTCAAACGTCTCAAATCTGAACCGCGTTACGAAAGACTTTTTGCTGATGCTTTTCCTGAATCGAAGGAAAAAATTACGCTTAATCAAATCACGAACGCGCTTGCAAGTTTCGTGCGTTCAATGATTTCCGGCAATTCGCCTTACGACAAATTTCGTTATCAAAAAATTCCGAACGCAATTTCAGATTCGGCGAAAAACGGCGAAAAATTATTTTTCAGCGAACGGCTCGAATGTTTTGATTGCCACGCCGGATTTAATTTTTCGGGTTCGCAAACCTTCGTCGGCAGAGAGTCGGCGGAACTCGGTTTTGAAAATAACGGACTTTATAACATTGACGGCAAAGGCGCGTATCCGCTTGATAACACAGGACTTTTTGAATTTACCGGAAACAAGGACGATATGGGCAAATTCAAAGTTCCGACACTTCGCAACGTCGAATTGACCGCGCCGTATATGCACGACGGCAGTGTCGCCACGCTCGAAGAAGTTATCGAACATTACAAAGCCGGCGGGCGAACCATAAAGAGCGGAAAATTTGCCGGAAACGGCAGCGAAAATCTGTTCAAAAGCAGTTTCGTTGGCGGTTTTAATTTAACGGCGCAAGAAAAATCAGAGTTGATAAATTTCTTGAAAAGTCTGACTGACACAGAATTTATTAATAATCCGAAATTCGGAAATCCTTGGGAGAAAAAATGAAAAATTTTATCAAAATAACTTTAATTCTAACTTCGATCGCAATATTTTTCGCTTGTCAAAAAAGCGAGCAAACCACAAATATTGCAACAAATACGAGCAAAAAACAAATTTACAAAGCCGTCGGAGTTGTCAAAAAAATTGACATGGAAAACGGCAAAATCACGCTCGATCACGAAGATATTCCGGGTTATATGTCGGCGATGCAGATGACGGAATCGGTCGGCGATAAATCAATTTTGCAAAGCCTGAAAATCGGCGACAAGGTTAATTTTGAACTCGAACGCACGGGCGCAAATTTGCTTATTACAAAAATCAACAAAACCGGTGAAGTTGCGATTTTAAACTCTGCGGAAATTTACAAAACAAACTGCGCGGAATGCCACGGCGACAAAGGCGAAGGCGCGAAAAAAGGTATTCCGCTTGTTTTGGGACACGCGCTTCATCACACGGAAACCGAACATATCAAACAGGTTACGGACGGCGAAGGTAAAAAAATGCCTGCGTTTAAAGATAAATTGACAACAGAAGAAATCAAAGCAGTTGTTGATTTTGTCCGCAACGATTTGCAAAAAACCACAAAGCGCGACGACAGCCACAAACACAAACATTAAATCTTCAACCGACAAAAAAAATTGCTGACTTAAATGCCTGTGATTTTTCGGTTATGATAGTTTTATGCACGAATACGGAAAAAATCCTGCGCTTTCCTATAACGAATATTTAAGAGTTCCCGAACTCGTTAATTTGCAGACGAGTTTGTCAGAACCGACAAGCCACGACGAACTGCTTTTTATTATCATTCATCAGACTTACGAGCTTTGGTTCAAGCAAATTTTGCACGAAATTGACGCGAGCATCAATTGGTTAAACGAAGGACGAATGTTCCGCGCAAATCATTCATTACGCACAGTTACGGCGATTGAAAAGATTATGGTTTCACAGATTCATATTCTCGAATCAATGGCGCAAATCGGTTTTTTGGAGTTCAGAGATAAATTGAACCCGGCGAGCGGTTTTCAATCAATGCAATTCCGCGAACTCGAATTCGTTTCAGGCGCAAAAGACGAAAAAATCTTGAATTTTTTCGAGTTTGACGAATTTGCACATCAAAGATTAGAACAAAGATTCAATGCACCGACGCTTGCCGACACCTTTTGGAAATTATTAGAAACAAAAGATTTTGACGTTTCAAATGAAGATGCAAGAGTTGAAACGATCGTTAAAATCTTAGAAAAACCCGAAAAATTCCCCGAACTTTTCACAATGCAGGATTTGCTCATCGAACACGACGAAAACATTTCGCTTTGGCGTTATCATCACGTTTTGATGGTCGAAAGAATGCTCGGAATGAAACGCGGCACAGGCGGTTCGGAAGGTTCGGGATATTTGCGAACAACGCTTTCAAAAAAATTCATTCCCGAACTTTGGGAAGCGCGAACGCATTTGAAACTCTAGTTTTGAGTTCCAACTTCAGTTGGCGCAAATATAAGCGAAGCGAAATATTTGCTTCGCTTATCAACTTGAAGGCTAATCAGCGCAAAAACCGCAATCGCTTCGCTCGCGGTTTGCCAAGTGCGTTCCGCGTTGGAACTCAAAACTTTGATTCATTTCCCAATCTATCAACGCTCGAAACAATAATCCTTTCGATATTTCTTTCAGCCGAAAGCGAAATTGATTTTTGCGAAGCGGGCAAAACCGAATAATTCCAGCCGTTTTTGTCTTTCACATAAACGACGAACCAAAATGCTTTTTTCGCGCCGTTTTCCGTCCAATTTGCGCGAACGAGTTTTTCATCACGCGAAATTTTGACGGTCGGCGCAAGCGGTTTTGTTGATTTTATCCAAACAGACGGCGGAATTATCGCGTCTTTTGAATAAACTTTTTCGCGCAATGCTTTTTGAATTTCGTCTGAATTGTTTCGCAGAGATTTAAAGCTGAACTGAATATTTCCCGAAGTTTGCTGGATTTCGCGTGTCAGCGCAATTTGATTAATGATTTCCGCCGCGCTGAAATTTTCGTTTGAATTATAAAGTTTATAAGTTCCGATTCCCGCCCAAACGTGGCGTTTTTTCGGGTTCTTCGTTTCCCAAAACTTTAGAAGCAAAGGAAATTCACGATCTTTGCGGTCAATTTTCCAATAAAGTTGCGGCACTAAATAATCAACCGTCCCTTGTTCCAACCAATGTTCCGCATCGGCGTAAAGCTCTGTTTTATTTACTTCCGAAACGCCGAAAGGCGAAATTCCATACATAATTTCGGGCTTGATTTTTTTGATTTCGCTCCCGACCGAATTGATAAAATTATTGACGTGCATTCGCCGCCAACTATCGCGCCGCAAAGGAATTCGTTTTTTTCCGCCGCGGCTCATCTTCATCGCGGTTTGAACATATTTTCGATAATTTTCATCGTCGGGAAACTCTATTTTTTCGCCGCTTTCGTCTTTTTCCGGATACGGATAAAAATAATCGTCAAAATGCACGCCGTCAATGTCGTAGCGTTTCACCACATCTAAAACTACGCTCAAAGAATACGCTTGAACTTCTGCGTCTGACGGATCGAGCCACAGATATTTCCCGTATTTTCTGACCAAATCGGGACGGCGTTTTGAAATATGATTTTCCGAAACCGTTTTTGCCGCCGGATGATATGCGCGATACGGATTAAACCAAGCGTGAACCAAAATCCCGCGATTGTGCGCTTCTTCCGTGATAAATTTTAACGGGTCAAATGCTTGTGATTTGCCCATCTGTCCGGTCAAAAACTCCGACCAAGGCTCGATTTTCGATTCATACAGCGCATCGCACATCGGACGGACTTGAAAAATCACCGCATTCATTTTTAGAGACTTCGCAAGCTCCAAATCTTTGATAATCTCGTCTTTCTGTTGCTCGATTGTCAGCGTTTTTTTCGTAGGAAAATCGATATTATCAACCGTTGCAATCCAAACGGCACGAAATTCGCGCTCAATTTTGGGCAAAGTTTGAGCAGATAATGAAATAATCGAAGTAAAGAAAATGGCGATAAAGATTAGGCGAAACATTTTAAGATTGTAGATAGTTTTACTTCGGAATAGCTGAAAGCGAATAGCGAATAGCTGATAATTTGTCATTATTCCGTTATTAGTTATCAGCTATTCGCTTTCAGCTATTCCGAAAAGTATTTTCTTAACTATTAATGCAAACAATACGGTTCATAATAAGTAAAATCGCCACTCATTTGGGCAACTTTCTTACCTTTGATGTATTTTTGCAAAGTTCCGCGCAGAATTTCTTCGCCGTTTTCACCCGAAGTTTTATTTTTGAAGAAAAAACCTTCAAAACGATATTCGATGCCTTTGAGTTTTTTGGTTTTGAATTTCACTTTGTTCCCGTCAATCGTCGGTTGAATACCTTCCGCAAATCCTTCGTCTATGTCTTCGCTCAATTCCGTATAAATTCC
>CALMEH010000190.1 GCA_937863115.1 uncultured Acidobacteriota bacterium | reverse complement strand
CGCGCAAACTTCCGTCTGCCGAAACGGTTTGGCTAAAAACCAAAAACGCAAAAATTAACATCATTGCGACCGGCGCGAGTTGCGGAATGCTGATTGGAAATCTCAAACCGCGAATTGCCGTGCCGATTTGCGAAATCCAAGATGCTTTCACGGCTTTAGCTTCTTCCGTGCCGATGGTTGATTGCAAAATCTTTGCGTGCAAACCTGCGGGTAATGGAAGTTCGTCCATTTTATATGTGTAGCAAGCCGCAATCGAGCGGACAACTTCGCCCGGTAAATCCGTGCATTTATCACACAAAACCGCGTGACGTTCCCATCGGTGGAAAACTGTCGCAGGTAAAAATCCATCTAAATAATCCGTTAAATGTTCTTCAAATTCTGTGCAAGCCATCGCCGTTTCGGGCGTTGTCATTGCCAAAATTCGTGCTTCGAGCCGCGTCATCGGCGGTTTCGGCGCAGAAAGTTCGTGGCAAACCGCCACCGCATCTTTAACTTCATTTAAAAGCGAATGACACAGCGGACATTTCAAGGCGTGAGCCGCAACCGCTTTATGAGTCAATTTGTCCAAAGTCTTGTCGAGATAATCCGTTAGAAAATTCTCGAACTCCGAACAATTTATAATTTTTTCTTCGCTATAATTCATAAAACTAAAACCCTTTGACTAAATATTTTTTTTACATCTTTCTCCACAAAGTCGTAAATATTTCTAATTTTTTGCCTTATCAAATAGTTACGACGCGCATTCGCCGTAAAATCTTCGCCAATTCAATGCGTCCGCGATTGATTCTTGACTTAACCGTGCCTTCGGGAATGTTCAAAACTTCAACAATTTCCTGATAGGTCATTTCCTCAATGTCGCGTAAAATCACGCACGTTCGCAAATCGGGCGGCAGTTTGTCAATTCCTTCTTGCACCTGCGCGGCAAGCTCGCGGCGTTCCATTTCCTTGTGCGCCGAAGTTCCGACCGAACGCAGATGATAACTGTGGTCATCAACATCATCCGCCATCGTATTTTGCGGATTTCTTTGCCGATGACGATAATCGTCAATTATCAAATTTCGCGCCAGACGCATCAACCAATTCGACAAATCGCCTTGTTTCGCGTCATATTGCTCAAGCGTTTTGTAAATGCGGATAAAAACTTCCTGCGTCAAATCTTCCGCCGCTTCAACAGACGAAGTAAAACGAAACGCAAGGTTAAAAATACGCCGCGAATACTGCGTAACAATATCTTCCCAAGCCGTGCCGTCGCCCGCCCGCGCTCTGCGAACAAGTTCCGCACCAGTAATTTCCGTTACCGCCTTAAGTGCTTCCAACGCCTGTTTCTCCAAATAAGCAATGCCTTTAGCCAAAGTAACAAAGCTGTAAAACTCGCCTTGTCAATGGTTTTCTACGTCTATCAGAAAAAGAAAGTTCCGATAAAAAGTAAAAAAGTAAAAAGTAAAAAGATTTCACCGCCGAATTTGGCATGTGAAAATTGAGCATTTTTATTGAATTATTTAATTCTTTTCTTGCGCTTTCGGCTTTTTACTTTTTACTTTTTACTTCCTTAGTGTAATGTTTTGTATTTATGGCATATTTCGCCGAACTGTGAAATATGTGGACATTTATACATTCATATTTTAATAATTTTTCAGGGTTGGAAACAAGCGATTTGCGAAAATCTATAAAATTCATATTACTTTTTTTATTCGCCATCTTTCTTTTTTGGTTTTTTTGGCAGAGGCAAAACCTTTCGTGGGAAGAAGTCAGCGGAAGTTTGCTCAAGGCAAATCCGTTGTATGTTCTGGCGGCGATTGCGATTATTTGTTTAGGTTATTTATTGCGGGCAAAACGCTGGCAAGTTCTGCTTGCGCCGATTGTGCAAACGAATCTGAAAGAACTTTTTGCGACGACAGCCGTCGGATTTACAGCGGTTTTCTTTGTCGGCAGAATGGGCGAAATGGTGCGCCCGATGTGGCTTCCGATGCTTGATAAAAAAGTTCGCCCGTCTGCCGCTTTGGTAACATTGTTGCTTGAGCGCGTTTTCGATTTGGCGGCGGTTATCTGCTTTTTTGCGATAAATCTGATCTGGTTTAATATTCCGCCGGGACGCGAAGGCGAATTTGCTTATATCAGATTAATCGGCTACGGAATGCTTACTGCGTCGGTTATAAGTTTTATCGGGTTGTTTGTTTATCAAAAATATTCGACATTTTTTATCGGTTTGGGCGAAAAAATTACGGGCAAATCGTTTTTCCCGCGCCGTATCGGTCGAATTATTATCAGTTTGATGAGACAACTTGCCGCTGCGCTTCAAATTTTGAAAAGCTGGCGCGACATTGTTTCGGTTGCTTTTTGGACGACGATGCTTTGGCTTTCAATCGCCGTGCCGACGTGGTTAGTAATGGAAGCCTTCGATTTGCCGGTGCGTCTGACGCTTTTCGACGCGCTTTTTATAATGGGATTTGCGGCAATCGGTTCGCTGATTCCAACACCGGGCGGCGCGGCGGGCGGATTTCAC
This sequence comes from uncultured Acidobacteriota bacterium, assembly GCA_937863115.1. Classification (GTDB taxonomy): domain Bacteria; phylum Acidobacteriota; class Blastocatellia; order Pyrinomonadales; family Pyrinomonadaceae; genus CALMEH01. The sequence goes on along the minus strand of CALMEH010000190.1, from coordinate 116 downwards.
GCAGTAACGGCAAGCGGTTTGATATATTTAAATGTCGCGCCGAAAGACGCGGCGGCAGTTTCAATCGTGATGCACTTAGTTTATTTTGCGCCGGCATTGCTGTTCGGATTTTATTA
>CALMEH010000189.1 GCA_937863115.1 uncultured Acidobacteriota bacterium | reverse complement strand
AAATTCTTCAAACGAGATTTTCATATTTGAAAGAATTTTACCAAAAATTTTGCCTACGAAACACACGAAAGACACGAAAAAAAGATTTGATTTCTTTTCGTGTCTTTCGTGTGTTTCGTAGGCAGAAAATCTTCGATTTAGTTTAACGAGGCGAAGTTGATTGAACCGAGATTGCCGAACCTTGTTTGAGTTCCAAATCTTCTTTTCCGGTCAGCACGACCGAGCCTGCGCCCGCGCCGCCGCCGATGATTGCGCCGATTGCCGCGCCTTTTCCGCCGCCGGCGATTGCGCCGATGATTGCGCCGATTCCTGCACCGATTGCGCCGCGTGTTGCGGTTGTTTTCGTTTGGTTTCCGCCTTTGGCAACGCCTTCGGTGTCAACATTTACGGTTTTTCCTTCCTCGTCCGTTACAGTTTGCAGAATTCCAACGAAATCGTAAGTTTGACCATTCGGCAAACGAATTCTTTCAAAATTAAACGTGATTTTCGAGCGTCCCGTAGCTTTACCCGAACGCTGAATTCCCGAAAGATAACCTTCGATTACCGCGCCGCGAAATTGATTCGGTTGGTCAACAACCATCGAAAACCGATCATTGTTTTGCGAAACTTTCGTGCTGATGTCGTTTTGCAAAGTTCCGGTAATAACTGTTCCCGAAGGCACAATAAACTCGCCGTTTTTCGTAGTCGTCGTTTGCGGATAATCGTCCTGATCGTTGCTCGAATAAACGTCTGAATTCGTATTCGTATCAATTCCGAGACGCGCAATCGAATCTGATTTGCCGTAAAAACTTTCGGCGAAAACGGTTTGATTCAGATAATTTGTCGTAATCCGGCGCGTAACTTTCATCGAATTTCCGTTGTCTTGCGATGAATAAATGCTCGTGTAATCCGAATCGCGGTCGCGGCTTGAAATCGTCAATTCTTGCCCGCGAAGTGTTGCGCGAACGCGGACTTTTTGACCGTTATCGAGCGTAATGTCGCGGTCGCGTCCGTCTGTTGTCAAAGAAAACGGCGCGGATTTTGACGAAGCGATAATCACTTGACCGCCGCGAACATCAATCGCAATCTGTTCCGCCGGTTCAAGTTTTTCTTCCAAATCGCGGCGTTGTTCGTCCGTTTGGACGTTTGCATCTTCGACAATTTCGCGTGTATTGTCGCTTCTTTGCTGATTAAAATCGTAAGTTCCGGTCAAACTGTTTGTGCTGTAATTCGTGTTTGAATAATTTGTATTATTGCCTTGCCAATCGGAATTTACGCCGTAATTTTGCGCCAAACGGTCGAGCAAATTTCTGACGTTCATCCAATCGGTTTGGATGTTTTGACCGAATTTTTGTTGATAAACAAAATCGTTAATGCCTTTTGCATTGGTCAAAATATCGGAAACATCGCGAGAAGTTTCGCGTCCGCGTTGAAATTTTCCGTCAAATTCGCTGATTGAATCTTCGAGTTTGTTGACGCTTTTATTAATTGCGTTTTTGTCGTTCCGATTAACCGAATTGCGGCTCATTTCCGCGTCGAAACTGTATCGAAAATCATCAATTTCCGAGTTCAAGCTCCGCAAAATCACGCGAACATCTTGCTGATTGCGATTTTGCGCGTTCAGATTTGCGGCAAAACCGAACATCATTAAACCAACCGCCAAATAAACCGAAAATATATTTTTGAATTTGTTCATCGTTGTTCTCCCATTTTTTTTGTTTCGGATTACGCTTTCAGACGCTTTTTTGCCCCAAAATTTTTGTCTGTCGGCGCAACCCGAAACATTTTTCTACTTGTCGTAGTTTGGAATAAAATCATATTCCGAAAGAGAAAGAGCATTTTTTGTGCCAGAAATGCTTTGATGAAAATTTTATGATAAAATCACGCCAAAAGTTTTAAGATTTAATGTTTCAGAAAAGGAAATTTTCGATGGCAGACAACAATTATAAAGCGACAATCCAATACGGCGGCGATGATTTTTACATCGGCACAACGCCAAGCAATCATTCGTTAATTATTGACACTAAAGGAGAAAGAAAATCTGCGCCGTCGCCGCTGGAACTTCTTTTAGTTTCGGTTGCGGCTTGCACAGCGGTTGATGTCGTTTCGATTTTGGAAAAAAAACGGCAAAAAGTTTCGGATTATAAAGTCGAGATTACTGGCACGCGGCGGGAAGAACATCCGCGAGCCTTTACTGCGCTTCACATTCACCATTTGGTATATGGACAAAACATTTTGACGCAAGCCGTCGAGCAAGCCATCGAACTTTCGGACACAAAATATTGCTCCGTCGCCGCAACCGTGCGCCCGACGGCGACAATTACCACAAGTTTTGAAATAATCGAAGTATGAATGTTTTAGCACCTGAAGAAATCGAACTGAACAAAAAGCGGCGCGTTTTGGAAAGATTAAAAGACAAGCTCGCCGACCGCGAAGAGGAAATGACTGATCTTCGCGCGGAATTGGATCAGTTTGAAGCGCAATATACGATGGAAGTTGCGCGGCTTTATGCCGAACTAGACGAAATCGAAGCGCAGATTGCCGAAGAAGAAGTCAAGCTCGTGCCGGACGACGAAGAAATCAAAAAACGCGCCGAAGAACTCAGAAAACAAGCCGAAGAATCTGCCGCACGCGCCGAAGCCGGCGAAAATTGTTCGTTCAAATTTCAACCGAACGCCGAAGCGAAAAAGGCTTATCACAACCTTGCGAAAATCATTCATCCAGATTTGGCTTTGGACGCGAGAGAAAAAGAAAAACGCCACGCGCTAATGGCAAAATTAAACGAAGCGTATTCGGCGGGCGACCAAAATCGTTTGAATAAATTGGTCGAAGATTTCCGCGATTCGCCTGATTTAGTGCGTGGCGATTCGGTTGGCGATGAACTCGTTCGCGCCATTCGTCAAACTTATCAAATCAAGAATCGTCTTAAAGAACTACGCGCAGAAAAATTAATCGCCGAAGTTTCCGAACTCTACATTTTACGCCAAAAAGTCGAAGCCGAAATGCGCGAAGGCAGAAATTTGCTCAAACAAATGGCAAACCGCACCATCACGCACATTAAAAAAAGCGAACGCCGTCTGGAAAATCTGCGAAACTTAAACCAAGCGCAGGAAGAATACGTCAAAGACCAATATGGAATGGACATTTCGGCGTTTCGTTAAATTTATGAAAATAATTCTGTCAGCAGTTGAAAAAGAACTTGTTAATGCTTGGCAAAGTTTTTGTGGAGATTTGCCAAATGTCGAAATTTTTCACGGTTCAATATTAGATTTATCGGTTGATGCAATTGTCAGTCCGGCGAACAGCTACGGCTTTATGGATGGCGGAATTGATTTACTTTATTCTCATCGTTTCGGTTGGCAAGTTCAAGCGAAATTGCAGAAAATAATCCGTGAAAAACATCACGGCGAATTGCTTATCGGGCAAGCCGAAATTGTTGAAACTGATGTTTCTCAAATTCCTTTCGTAATTTCCGCGCCAACGATGCGTGTTCCGATGATTTTGAAGGATACAATAAATCCGTATTTGGCGGCTCGTGCTGTCTTTCTTCTGATAAAACACGGCACGTTTTTTGACGGAAATTATAAAGGCGAACCGATAAATAAATTTGTGCAAAGTGTTGCATTTTCAGGTTTGGCAACCGGCGTTGGAAAAGTCGGTTTCAATACTTGTGCAAGACAGATGCAAAAAGCAATTGAAGATATTGTTTTAGAAAATTATACGTTTCCCCAATCTTGGGTTGATGCTTCAGCAAAACATCAAGAACTTTACACCGATAGAATTAGAAATCTACAATATAATGAATAGTTGAAATAAAATCACACTTTTCGACACTTAATTTGACTAAAGTAATTTATGCAAAATTCCCCTGAAATTAACAAAGAAAATATCAATCGGTTTTTGTGCCAGAATTGCGGCGCGAATATGGTTTTTGATGCGAAAAGCGGCAAACTTGCTTGTCCTTTTTGCGGACATAAACAAGAAGTTGTCGCAGACGGAACGGTTGACGAACGCGATTATTACGAATTTCTGCAACGCGGAATGCAGAATTTGCAACCGATGGCGCAAGATGCAATGCAGGTTCGGTGCGACAGTTGCGGCGCGATTGTCAATTTTACGCCGCCTGAAACCGCGACGAAATGCGCTTTTTGCGGTGGGAAAATCGTCGCGCAACCGAAAGTTGCCGATCCATTGGTTGCGCCCGAAGGGGTTTTGCCGTTTTCCGTTCCCGAACAACAAGCAATGCAAGGTTTTAATGCTTGGCTCGGTTCGCTTTGGTTTGCGCCGTCTGCGCTGAAAACGATGGCGAGCGCGAACAAATTGGACAGCATTTATATTCCGTATTGGACTTACGATTCGTTCACCGATGCTAATTATGACGGCGAACGCGGCGATTATTATTACCAAACCGAATATTACGAAGAAAACGGCGAACAGAAATCACGCCAAGTCCGCTACACGAGTTGGTCTTCGGTTTCGGGCTATATTTCGCGTCAATTTGACGACGTTTGCATTCCGGCAACAAAATCTTTGCCCGAAGCATATATCAAAAAACTCGAACCTTGGGATTTGCACGAATTGAAATCTTACGAACCGGCGTTTTTATCGGGACATAAAGCGCAAACTTATCAAATTGCTTTGGACGAAGGTTTTGAGAAATTCAAACAAATCGCCAACGCGCAAATCCACGATGATGCCGAAAACGACATCGGCGGCGATGAGCAGAGAGTTCATAATTTGGCAATAAATTATGCAAATATCACGTTCAAACATCTTCTTTTGCCGATTTACGCGGGCGCATACAACTTTAACGGAAAAGTTTTTCAAATCGTCGTCAACGGACGCACGGGCGAAGTTCAAGGCGAAAGACCTTACAGTTGGCTGAAAATCGGTTGTTTAATTTTCTTTATTATTGCGATAATTGTGTTTATTATAATTTTATTTGCGGCTTTAAAGAGGTAAAAGATTTTGCCCGCGAAAGTTAAGAAAACCACAGAAAAAAAACAAAAGATAATTATTCGCGGCACAAATTGGGTCGGCGATGCGGTGATGTCAATTCCTGCCTTACGCGAACTTAGGCGAATTTTCCCCGACGCTTTTTTGACGCTTCACACGCGCACTTGGGCGAAAGGAATTTTCTGCGATGTTGATTTTTTGGACGAAATTTTAACTTTTGACAAAACCGATTCAAAGATTTCGGACACATTTGCACAGACTAAATTATTGAAAAAAAATGATTTCGATCTAGCCGTTCTGTTTCCGAATTCGTTTGAATCGGCGTTGGTTGCGAAACTTGCAAAAATCCCGAAAAGATTCGGGTATGCCAAAGAAGGTAGAAGTTTTTTGCTTACCAATTCAATCGAAATTCCCGAATGGAAAAATGAACGCCACGAAGTTTTTTATTACCTGAATTTGGTCTCCGAAATTGAAAAATCGTATATCGGGAAAACTTTAATCAGCGAAAATCTGCCAAACATTGATTTGCAAGTTTCGGAAGAGAGACGCGCCGAAGCACGAAAAATTTTAGAAGAAAACGGCGTTGATTTATCGAAAAAAACAATCGCGCTCGGTGTCGGTTCGACAAATTCACGCGCCAAGCGTTGGCAAGCGGAGAGTTTTGCGAAACTCAACAATTTACTGCAAAATGATTTGGGCGCAAATGTTTTGCTTGTCGGCGCAAAAGATGAAATTGATGTTTCAAACGAAGTTTTTGAAAACTCGCAACAAAAACCGATAATTTTAACCGGCAAAACTTCCCTTTCGCAGATTGTCGCAATTTTAGCTGAAATTGATTTGCTCGTTTCAAACGATATGGGTTTGGCGCACATCGCACCTGCTGTCGGCACGAAAACGCTGGTAATTTTCGGACCGACAAATGAAAAGACTACGCGACCAATCGGCTCGGAAATTATCAGAAAAACAGTTGATTGTGCGCCGTGTATGTTGCGCGATTGCCCAATTGACCATCGCTGTATGACGCAAATTTCGGCAGAAGAAGTTTTTGCAAAAGCGAAAAATTTAATTAAACCATAATTTATTTTCAAATGAATTTTACTTGTCATCTATCACATATCACCTTTCACTTATTCCGAAAAAGAAAATTTTTGGTTCGGAATAAGTGAAAGGTGATAAATGATAAGTGATATTCGCGCCTTCGTTCTGTTATTTTATGAAACAAAAAGCAATTTTTATTGACCGCGACGGAACTTTGATTGAGGAAGTTAATTTTCTTCATCGAGTCGAAGATTTGCAATATTTTTCTTACACCGACGAAGCCGTTAAACTGTTGAAATTAAATGGCTTTCTGACAATTATCGTAACAAATCAATCAGGCATCGGACGTGGAATTTATACGGAAAAAGATATGCACGCAGTTCACGAACAAATTCAAAAAGATTTGACTTTCAAACTTGACGCATTTTATTTTTGCCCGCATTTGCCCGATGCAGGTTGTATGTGTAGAAAGCCGAATCTCGGAATGATCGAAGCCGCAATGCAAGATTTTGAGATTGATTTGGAAAACTCTTGGATGATCGGGGATAAAATTCTGGACGCGCAAACCGGATTTAATGCGAAAATCAAAACTGCTTTGGTTTTGACAGGTTACGGAAGCAAAGCCGTTGAAAAATTGGAACAAAAACCGGATTTGATTGCAAATAACTTGCTCGAAGCAGTGAAATTAATTACGAATTTCAAATTACGAATTACGAATTACGAATTGAGCATCATCAATTCGTAATTCGTAATTTGAAATTCGTAATTTTTAAGCAATCCGCCCAAAATCGTCTTCAAACCGCTCGATGTCGTCTTCGCCGAAGTAATCGCCGGTTTGGGTTTCGATAAAAATCAGCAATTCTTTCGAGTCGGGATTTTCGACGCGGTGTTTGTCCATAATCGCAATATCAACATATTCGCCCGTTTTGACTAGAAATTCGCGGTCGTTTAATGTTACTTTAGCAATGCCGCGAACAACGAACCAATGTTCGGCGCGGCGCGTGTGGCGTTGATAACTGAGACGCTTTTCAGGCAATACTTCAATTCGTTTTACTTTAAAATTTTTGCCTTCGTCCAGAACCGTATAGTTTCCCCAAGGGCGTTGGTCAAATTCATTCATCAATTATCATTTATCAATTTCGCTGAGCAGATTGTCAAATCAAATGAAATTTAACCGAGATTTTTTTTCAAACGAAACAGAACTGACACAAAAGATACAGACCTTGATTATCGGGCGTTTGCTGGTAATTTTTCTGATGCTCGTGGCAAGTTGGCTTTATAATAACGGCGGAAACTTAAAATTTTCGGCGAATAATTTTCCGTTTGAATTGATGATTGTTTTGCTGATTTCGGTCGGCTTGATGATAGTTTATTTTTTCGTTCTGCGGCTGAGTGA
>CALMEH010000188.1 GCA_937863115.1 uncultured Acidobacteriota bacterium | reverse complement strand
AAAGAATCATCGAATGCGAACAATCGAGCATCACAACGGTCGCGCACGATGATTGATAATCTTGCTGATGAACGTAAAGGTCTTTATATTCAAGATTTAGCGGAACGCCCAAACCTTCGCGAGTGATCGCGCTCATCAAAGTTGCGTTCACATCGAGATTTATGGTGTCGCCGAATTCGTATTGTTTTGAACTCAGAGCGGCTTCGATTCCGGTGTCTAATTGCGGCGTGTCGTGTCTGCCGATTGAAGATTTGCCGACCGAACCGAGAAGTTTTTGCAAGGTTTTGTAGCCGAGAAAATCCAAACCTTTTTCCGTAACTTGAAAACGAACATCGCGCGGCATTGGTGTTCCGATTTCGCCTTGTCCTTGTCCGTTTTGCATTTCGCGCTGTTGTTGTTCGACTTCCTTTAAATCCAAATAACCTTCTTCAACCAATCTTTCGATGAGATTATTGATTAATTCTTCGAGCAGAGAACCTTTGAATTTGCCGTCATTATCAGCAAGCATCTTTTCGACATCTTGCCGGTTTATAATTTCTTGGTCGAGCAATGCTTTCAAAATCGCTTGCCGAAGCGCGTCCAGAGAATCGTCCGTTTCGTTACGCTGGCGCGTCCACCAATAATCTTCGTTATAGCCCGAATCGAGCAGGGAATCAGAAAGCGATTGCATCAAATCACCGAGATTTACGCCGAAAACATCGAAACCTTTGAATTTTGAATAGCGAATGAACTTCATAAAAAACTCCAAAAAATTTCTGACAGGTATTATCTATCATCTATTATCTGCGAAAGAGAAGCAAATTTTTTGATGTCAGAACAGGAAGCGGTAGCGACTCGTTCAACATTTAGCAGGTCGCTACCGCTCGCTGTTCTGGCTTGCGCTTGCTTTAGTGAGCCTGATTTTGTAAGTTTAAAGGTGCAACTCCCCTAATTTTGCTCTCCCAAAGACTTAGCACATTTCTCTCTCCGATTTGAAATTTAAATTAAAGGAAGGTCAAGAAAATGAAAAAGTTTTTAGCAGGATTAGTTATCCTATTCGTTCTAATGGTTTCGATGCCGATGACGGCAGATGCTCAACAGCGCAATAACCGTCGCTCTCAAAAGGTGAGCAAACGCGATTATCGCTATGAGAATCAAAATCGAAACCGTAATTATCGCAACCGCAATTCCCGCAACAACAACAATTATCGCCGTCAGAGCTTTTACCAGCGCAATCGTAATTTAATCAACATTGCCGCGGGAACAGGCGCAGGCGCGTTGATTGGCGGTGTTGTCGGCGGTAAAAAAGGTGCGCTTATCGGTGCGGCAATCGGCGCAGGAAGTTCGGCTCTTTATACATATAAAATCAAGCCGAAAAAGAAACGCTATAATCGCCGTTAATTTTAAGGCAATATGGAAAGAAAACCGCGATGTGCAAATATCGGGGTTTTCTTTTTGCGAAAATTTAACGATTTGGCTTGATTTTTTTTAATCGTTCAAAAAAAACGCTTGCAAAACATTGTTGATACGTGTTAAAGTTTAGGAGTTGTTTTTTCCAAAAAGCGACTCCAAAATTAACTCCAATCAAAATAACTTCAGTTCACTCTCAAAATATATGTTTGATGTCATCGAAGCGGAAAAATCTTTGCTGTTAATTGACAAAATCCCCGAAACCGTCAATTTTTTCAGCAATATTTTCAATTCACGCTACACCTGCGACAGCACAGACTCGGTCGAAGCGTCGCTTTCACTTTTGCGACACCACGAATATGCAGTAGTTTTATGCAATGCGGATTTCTTCTCGTTAAATAAAGATTTAGAAATGTTGCGGCGCATAAAGACAATTTCGCCAAATTCGATTTTGATTCTGCTCGGCGATGAAAATTCAGCCGAAATTGCCGTTCGCGCATTTCGCGCAGGAATTTTCGATTACTTGCGGCTTCCGGCGGAGTTTGACGAAATCGAAGCAACGGTCGCACGCGCTTTCGAGCATTATGAATTAAAAAAATTAAAGGATAGTTATCAATTTCATCTCGAAAATCTCGCTGCTGAACGCGCCACGGAAATTGACAAAGCCCTCGAAGAAATCGAAAGTTCTTATCGCATCACTCTCAAAGCCTTGGTCCAAGCACTCGAAACACGCGATTTTGAAACGCACGGACATTCCGAAAGAGTTGTTACCTTTAGCCTCAGATTAGGACACGAATTAGGACTCGAAAAAGATTCTCTGCGCGATTTGGAACTCGGTGCGTTGATGCACGACATCGGCAAAATCGGTGTGCCGGACGCGATTTTGCGAAAACCCGCACGGCTCAATGACGAAGAATGGGAAAAAATGAAACTCCATCCGCTTCACGGACAGAAGATTCTGCGAAATATCAGATTTTTGGAAGGTGCAGCAAAAATTGTCTGCCAACACCACGAACAATGGGACGGAAGCGGGTATCCTTACGGTTTGCGCGGCGAAACGATTGATTTGGGCGCACGGATTTTCGCCGTCGTTGACGCTTTCGATGCTATGGTTTCCGACAGAGTTTATCGCAAAGGTCGCTCTTATTTCGCCGCGCTTGAAGAATTGGAACGCTGTTCGGGAACGCAATTTGATCCGATGATTGTCGAAGCTTTTAAGCAAGTTCCGCAAGAAGATTGGGAAGTTTTGCGTGAACGCTCGCTTAAAGATAAACAGGAAGTTTCATCATTTCAAGTCGTGGTTGCCGAACTGGTTTATGCTCGTCAGCAATATGAAACGGTTCATTAAAAACAATGGATTTTAGTCTTTACATTATCAGTTATAACTTTATCATCGGCATTTTGCTGATGATCTCAAGCGAGAAAATTGGTGCATTTACCGGATATTTTGCTCGTTCATACAAAGAAAAGTTTTCACGTTGGACGCGACTCGGAGTTTTTACATTCGGCGTGTGCGTTGCGGTTTTGTCGTTCGGAATCTATATCGCGGCGTATATATTACAATTCTGACTCAATAGTTAAAACACGAAAAACTACGAAACAAAGTTGATTTGTTTCGTAGTTTTTTTTCGATTTAAGAATTGACATTGCATTGAATTAGAATTATTCTAATCCTATATTTAGGTTATTATTCAAACAATGAAAGAAATCGAAGGTTTAGGACTTACAAAACAGCGACAAGTGGTTCTTCGGGTTATCAAAGACTCGGACGAACATCTGACTGCAAACGAGGTTTTTGAGAATTCCCGACAGCTTTTGCCGGGAATTTCGTTTGCGACCGTCTATAATTCTCTGCGGTATTTGAAGAATGAAGGACTTATCGGCGAAGTGCGCTTCGGCACGGATGCCGCTCGTTACGACCGCAAACTGACGCGCCACGACCACGCCTTTTGCAACAAATGTGGAAAGCTGGTTGATATGGAATTGAATATTTCTGCCGAGTTAATTGCGGAAGCGACCAATTTTTCAAAATTTGAGGCTGAGTCAATCGAACTGACCTTACGCGGTTTATGTCCGAATTGCAGTAAATAGAAAATTGACGACAAACCGAAATGAATAGCCTAAATTAGTTCTGACAAAAAATCGAAATGTCATAAAACATTTTGCAAGAAAATAGCGATGCCATTACATCCATTGGGCATAAATAACGTAAATTTATCTCGAAAAGAAACTATTAAATAAGGAAAAATAATTTGAATATGGAACATAATACAGAACAAAACAATGCAAATCGTTGCCCGTTCACGGGTGGAGCAATCAAGTTCACAACCGCCAGCCGCCGATCGAATCGTGATTGGTGGCCAAACAAACTGGACTTGAATATTCTGCGTCAACATTCTTCGCTGTCCGATCCGATGGGCGAAAACTTCAATTATGCGGAAGAATTCAAAACGCTTGATTTGGCAGCCGTAAAAGCCGATCTTGCTGCACTGATGACTGATTCGCAGGATTGGTGGCCAGCCGATTTCGGACATTATGGAGGTTTATTTATTCGTTTAGCTTGGCACGCCGCCGGAACATATCGCATCGGCGATGGTCGCGGTGGCGGCGGTCGCGGACAGCAGAGATTCGCGCCGCTCAATTCGTGGCCTGATAATGTGAATTTGGATAAAGCGCGAAGATTATTGTGGCCAGTCAAGCAGAAGTATGGGCAAAAAATATCTTGGGCGGATTTATTTATTCTTGTGGGTAATGTTGCCTTGGAAACGATGGGCTTTAAAACTTTTGGCTTCGGTGGCGGACGCGAGGACGTTTGGGAAGCGGATCAAGACGTTTATTGGGGAGCCGAAACGACTTGGCTGGCTGGCGATACTCGATACGCGCAGGGTTCTGAAGGCGTTGAAAAAGACGGCGGCGTTTTAGTTTCCGACGATAATGCGGACGGCAAAGTTCACAGCCGCGTATTGGAAAATCCGTTGGGTGCGGTTCAAATGGGCTTGATTTACGTCAACCCCGAAGGTCCTGACGGAAATCCCGATCCGATTTTGGCGGCGAAAGACATTCGTGAAACATTTGGACGGATGGCGATGAACGACGAAGAAACCGTCGCGCTGATTGCGGGCGGACATAGTTTCGGCAAAACGCACGGTGCGGCTGAAGCCTCGAACGTCGGCGACGATCCTGAAGCGACGGGAATGGCGGCGCAAGGTTTCGGTTGGCACAACAGTTTCGGCACGGGAAAAGGGGCAGACACGATTACGAGTGGTTTGGAAGTTACTTGGACAGCAACGCCGACGCAGTGGAGCAACAATTATTTCGAGAATCTTTTCGGCTTTGAGTGGGAACTTACAAAAAGCCCTGCCGGTGCAAATCAATGGGTGGCGAAAGATGCCGACGAAATTATTCCCGATGCTTACGATTCATCGAAAAAACATCGCCCGACGATGTTGACGACCGATTTATCAATGCGGTTTGATCCTGAATATGAAAAGATTTCAAGACGGTTTCTCGAAAATCCCGATGAGTTTGCGGACGCATTTGCGCGGGCTTGGTATAAACTGACGCACCGCGATATGGGACCGAAATCGCGCTATCTCGGAGCGGAAGTGCCGGAAGAAACGCTCATCTGGCAAGACCCGATTCCCGAAGTTACGCATGAATTGATTAACGATGCGGACATCGCTGCGCTGAAATCGAAAATTCTCAATTCGGGCTTGAGCGTTTCCGAACTCGTGTCAACGGCTTGGGCATCGGCTTCGACATTTCGCGGCAGCGACAAACGCGGTGGCGCAAACGGCGCACGAATCCGCCTCGAACCGCAGAAGAATTGGGAAGCCAACAATCCGGCGCAACTTGCGAAGGTTTTGGACACGCTCGAAGGCATCCAAAAAGATTTCGGCAAGGAAGTTTCGCTGGCTGATTTGATTGTTTTGGGCGGATGCGCGGCAATCGAAAAGGCGGCGAAAGACGCGGGAATTGACATCACCGTTCCGTTCACGGCGGGACGCGCCGATGCTTCGCAGGAGCAGACGGAGATTGAATCGTTTATGTATCTTGAGCCGCAAGCCGATGGTTTCCGCAATTATAAAAAGAGCCATCACCGCACAAAAGCGGAAGAATTACTCGTTGACAAAGCGCAATTATTGACGTTGACCGTGCCGGAAATGACGGTTTTGGTTGGCGGAATGCGCGTTCTTGATGCGAACTTCGACGGCTCGAAACACGGCGTTTTCACCGACCGACCGGGAACTTTGACTAATGATTTCTTTGTTAATTTGCTCGACTTCGACACGGCTTGGACATCAACATCCGACGCTGACGAAGAGTTTGAAGGACGCGACCGTGCAACCAACGAAGTCAAATGGACAGGCACCCGCGCCGATCTCGTTTTCGGTTCAAACTCGGAGCTTCGCGCCTTAGCCGAAGTTTATGCGTGCAATGATTCGCAAGAAAAATTCGTGCAAGACTTCGTGGCAGCATGGAACAAAGTAATGAATCTTGACCGTTTTGACTTAGCATAATTTCATCTTTTACCAAAAAAAAACACACAAAATTTCGTGAAATTTTGTGTGTTTTTTGTTTTATTTTGTGTCTTTTTACAAATCAAGGGCAGAAACACGACTGTTAGGGAGTGTGTTGATGGTTGAGTGTTTTGACACACTCCTTAACAGTCGTGTTTCTGCCATTTTGCCAGACGCTCATTCAAAATCTGCTCTAAGACATCTTGTCCGTCGTAGATGAACTTCGTGTTTTCCTTGCCGCCAACCGTGTAGCGTTGGACTCTGCGCCCAAGTGCGTCATAACGGTAACGAACTATTGTCTTGCGAGTCGAAGCCGAAACAAGCCGATTTTATGGGTGATACATAATGTTTCGGTATTCAACGTAGTTTTGTTCTTTGAAACCTCCGCCGTATTTAGGTTCTTTGCCCGAAACCGTTCGTTTTGTCCAATTTCCTTTTTCATCGAAGGATTGATAAGTGTATTTGTAAGTCGTATTAGAACTGCTTCCGCCTGATATTACAAAAGTTTTCTCAATCAAATTTGATTTTTCATCGGAAACTTCAACTATCTTCCAATTGATTTTACCTTCGCCGTTTGTAGTAGTTTCTTCGACTTTGTTGCCGTCGTATAAATAGACGATTTTATGTCTCAATTCACCATCGTTTCCATAAACCGCCTTTTCTATCAGCCGTTTCTTATCGTCATATTTATATTCGTATTTGTTGTAGTATCTCGTATCCAGCGTTTTTTTCTCTTTTTTTGCGGCACTGCCTATTATGACCATACCGAACAAATCACCGCCGTAATCAATCATTTTGCCATCGGAAACTCTCATTCCGTCGAGATAACCGAAAACCCAAACACTGTTGGGACTGCCTTTGTAATAAGATATGAGCTTGATTAAATAACCGCTTTCGTTATAAAAATCTTCGGAATAGGTCTGAACTCCGCCGACTGACCAAGTGAGAGTTAAATCTTCCTTTAAGAGCGCAACCGATTTGACTTTGCCTTTAAGTCCGACATCTTCGGCATCGGTTCTCTGTTTTTTGACGACGGGCGTTTGCGGCAAAGGTTTCGGTGTCGCTTCTTTGACTTTTTGGGCAATAATCGCTTGGCTGTCAATAACCTTGAAGCTGTCGAAAATTTTTAACTGTGCTTCGCCGTTTTCGTTGCCTCGCCAAGCCGAAGTAATTGTATAAAGCCGATTTCCAGCCAGAATTATTCGTCGAAGGCGTATTTCTCCGTCGGGCATCTGCATTCTGATGTCCAATCCCGAACCGCCGTCGAAAGGAAATTCTTTGCGGCTAATCAGTTTGCCGTAGATGTTCGTTATTTTTTCAATGTATTTATTTCCGGCATTTTCTAAAGACTTTTTGAAGGTTGGAGAAGATGAAATAAGTTCTTCGACACCAACAATAAATGCGCCGATGTCTTTTTGCCAGCCATATTCAAAACCGCCGAGACTTACGTCTTTGACCTGTGGAATCGGTGAACGGCTTCTTATGTCAGTTGAAAGCGCAATCGAATATGCGCCTTCTACGCAAACAAAAACCTCTTGCTTTTTTAAGTTGTTTGCAGAAGAAATTTGCGCTTGGACAACGCCGAATCCGGCAAGACTGAGTTGCAATAAAATAATGAAAGATAATTCTTTGAGTCTAAACATAAACTTATTTTATCTTTTGAGAAGCTGTATTCAAAATCAAATAAGAGTAAGAATTTAACCGCGAAAATACACGAAACAACACGAAATTTGTATAGTTTTTGTTTCGTGGCGTTTCGTGTAGTTTCGTGGTTAAAAACCCTAAGTTCGCGTTTGAACACAACTTCTGAGCAAAAGACAATTTTTATAATCAAGGCTTCACGGCATACATTTCGATTTTTTCGTCGGGGATTTCTTCCGGCACGAAGACGGCGACGACTTTTGAGCCTTTGATGCCGTCCCAATATGGTCCGATGGTGTCGAGCATAAAATATTTGAAATCTATGCGTGCCGGAATTGGCGCGGGCGGCGGGTTTGTGTGCGAAACGATTACGCCCGGAAGTGCCGAACCGATGATTTTGTCAATTACGTCGCGTGAAGCGATTTTGATGACGCGCGGAACGCCTTCGATAAGCCTTGATTCGGGCATCTGTGCTTTGACGGCGAGATAAAATCCGGCTTCCTTCAAAAGCCTTTCGTCGTCAATGCGTCCGACATACAAAGTGTCGCGTGTTTTTTCTAGAACAATTTGCACACAGCGGCTCGGAATGACAGTTTCGAGCAGTTCTTTTAACAGACTCGAAAGATTGTAGAACGTAAAATGTAAATCGTCGTGGTCATATTTGATGATGTCGCGCGGATAATGTTCGGTTGAAAACGTCATCAATTTTCCGACCAAATCTGCCATCGTCAAATAAAGAGCTTCGGGGTGAAGCATCGGCGAACGGAAATAATGTGCCATCGAAGGAATTGCCGAATTTATCGTGTGCAGAAGCCAAAAAACCGCAACTTCCGAAGTTGTAAAGTCTGCCAATCCCGCGTTTCTCTGCCGCCGCTGTTCGCCCAAACTTCCGCTTTTCGTATTGAGAATTTCGACAAGCTGGCGCACCATATTGACCATCCAAACCGACGACGAAACCTTCAGCGTCGGCGGAATATAATCTTCGTTGATTTGCAGTTGTCCGGTCGGTGTGCGTGTCAGTTCGGCAATTTTCATTGACGTAAAACCGTCGCGCACTTCATCATCGAAAATTATCCGCAGATTGCTTTTGGCAAAGGCAAGCGGCTGTTCGTTCGTGCCGCTGGTTTCGTCTTTGACGAGTGCGCCTTCCTGCAAAAAACGCAAGTTTGCATTGGCTTTTGCGCCGTTTGCCTGAAAATTCGCTTCACCTTTTTTCTTCGCCGGAATCGCCAAATGAACACCGAGACGTTCGGCTTCGGGATGAAAATGATCGCCGACGGGACGCAAATCCGGCACGGCTTCCGTATCGGGAAAATTTATCAGCAAACCGTCCGGCAAAACGGCGTGGCAGTTGATTATCTGAAAATTTCCGTTGGCGACGGCTTCGCGGTTTATCTGTAAATCCAAAATGCCGTATTCGTAAGGTTTAATCGAACGAATCCGCGAATCCAGAAGGTCTTCGTAATAATTATCCCATTGCTGAAAATGATGCGGTGTCAGCAGCATTCCTTCGTTCCAGACGATTTTGCGATATTTGCTCATAATTTGTCAGTAAGCAGTTAGCAGTCAGCAGTTAGCAGTCAGCAGTTATCCGTTATTCGGACAGCACAAAGTTTAACTTTACTACATAAATGATAAATGATAAATGTAAGATGCTAACTGCTAACTGCTAACTGCTGACTGTCAAAAAACAACCGGCTCGGCATTAACGCCGAATGCTTTCGGATTTTGCATAATCACGCCGATTGCCAAAAAATTCAAGGCGTTATCAAATTCGGCGGGCGATATTCTTTCCTTATCTCTCAAAAACCATATTGAGCGCAGTTTGCGCGAAGAAACGCTTTTCCCTTCGTTTGAAAGTTTTTTTGACAAACCTTCGATTTTTTGCTGCAAACTCTTGAAATCGCCGCCTTTTCCTTGATTGTATGCCGCCATTATAATCAAACAATCATCGGCAAAATCCGTGCCGAGCGAGATTCTCAAATTGCCCAAAATCGGCAATATCGTCTGCGCGGTTTCCACCGGATTTCCGCCGACATTCAGCGCGGCGGCGGCTAAAAATTGCGGTTTCAAGCCCTTTGAATTCGCCAAGGTTTCAAATTGTGATTTGTTACCAGCGATTGACCGCAACCCATCAGCCAGCGCGGAAGAATTTTTCAAACTTTTTACTTTTTTGAGAACATCTTCGGCTTGCGAATTTTCCAAAAACGGATTCGGATCGCTTCGCGCAATGCGCTTCATAAATTCGGGCGCGATTTTTTTGACATTTTCGGTTTCCGAAGAACCGACGGGCGTTTGCGTCGTGCCGCCGCTTGTCGAAGTCGGCGAAGGTGTTGGACTGCTGCTGTTGCCGTCGCCCGAACTTGTCGGCGTAGGCGAAAAAGACGGCGATTTATCTGCGTCCGGCGTTTTGCGCGGCGTTTTTTCCGTGTCGGTTTCAGTCGGCGTTTTTGAATCGGCAATGTCTTTATTCGTTTCGCCGTCCGAACCGCCGCCGAGAGCAAAAATCAATCCGCCGACAAAAAGCAAAACTCCCAAACCGATTAACGGCGCGATAAAGAAAAAATTGGTCGAAACGCCACCGACAGTTTGCGGAACGCTCGGCGCGGTTGTCGTCGGGCGATTTTCTTCCAATTTCGGCGCAGATTCTTTCGACACAGGCGCGAAAGTTTCTTCTTCGCGCTCGGAAACAATTTCGACGTTGATTTCCACGCCGCCGAGACTTAAAACATCGCCGTCGCGCAAGGTTTCGGTTTCAAATAAATCATAATTATTTAAAGTCGTGCCGTTGCTCGAATTGCAATCCGAAACGCTGATTTTATTGCCGAAACGCTCGATTAAAAGATGCTGACGCGAAAGCCGTTTGTCCGAAATGCACAAATCGTTTTCAGGGCTTCTCCCGATATAAAAGCTGTCGCCCGTAACCGAAATTTGTTTCGGGTAGCCTTCTTCATCTGTAAAATTGAGCCGAATTTGTGTCATCAACCTAAAAGAAAAATTATCTGCGGACGAACACTGATATTAAATCAAATAAAAATCTGCGTTCATCGCCTGTTAATAACTGAATTTTATCTATACAACGAAAGCGGTTTTTGATTTACGCCGAAATCTTGCGGATTTTCGCCGATGATGGCGGCGGCAAAAAACTTCGGAACATAATTCACGTTTTCTTTCTTAAACTGTGTGCTGTATTTACTAAGCATCTCGTCTTCATTTTCAACCATTGTCCAAAAACTGCGGCTTTCTTTACCTTTTGCCTGTAAAACTTCTTTCAAATTTATACGCTGTGCGCCTTGCCCGCTATTATAACCTGCAATCGCTAAAGGCACGCTTTCTGCGCCCGTGCCGGCAGAATCAATCAGTGTTTTCAGATAAATCGCCGCCGCTTTTGAAGCCGGTTCGGGCTTGCATCGGTCATCGGCTGATAAACCGTAATCAGGCGCGGTGCGCGGCAAAAATTGAAACATTCCGACTGCGCCCGTTTTGCTCGTCAAACACGAACAATGTTCCGATTCGATCATTGCAACATAAATTCCGACTTGCGGCACGACGTTTTCGCGCTCGAAATTTCGCACGATAAACGGCGAAGTTTTCGTTGCCCGCGTCAAAACTGAAAGAAAATCGCTTCTCATCCAGCCGCCTTGCGAACAATCGTCATTTGTCTTATTTTTCAGACGGCTGGCATAACCTTCGAGGTGTTCTTTAATCTTGTTAATCGCCGCCGGAGGAATCGGTTCGCTTTTTTGATTGCCGATAATTTGCGCGATGCTCTCGGCTTTTACCGAAATATATTGGCGTTTTTCTTCTTCGCTTAATTCTTGATATTTTTTGGTTTCCGTTACCAAAACTTTTCCGGCATTCGGATTGTCGGGAAGTTTCGGAGTCGCGGACGGTGTTGGTGTTACGCCTGTTGTTGAGCCTGAACCGCCACCCGTTTCGCCGTCCGTATCTGTTACGGTTGTTTTCGTTGTTTTCGGTTTATCGTCTTTTTTTGCAATTTCGATTTTTTCAAATTCTTGGTTTGAAATTTCCGGCGCAGTTGTCGTATCGCTTCCGAGAACTTTTACGCCAATAAAAACTGCCGATGCCGCAATTACGAAAACCGCCAAACCCGTAATCAGAAGCGGAATCATCCCAAACGAGCTTTTTGCCGCGTCCGCCTTGGCTTCAGTTTTTACAGGAACATCCGCCGCACCTATCGGCACATTTGTTGCAGAAGTTTCTTCCTTCTTTTCTTCTTCTTTTTCTTCTTCAGCCTCGAAGATTTTTACCGCGATTTCCGTATAATTCCCAATTTTTATCGTGTCGCCGTCAAATAGCAAAGTGCCGTGCGGATTAACTTTTTCGCCATTGACGAAACTGCCGTTGGTCGAATTTTCGTCAACAATCCAAAACTCGTCATTTTCACGAAAAATCGTTGCATGAAGTCTTGAAAGTCCGTCATCGTCAATCTTTTTATCAACATCGCCGCGTCCGAGCGAGATTTTTTCGCCCTCAAGAGCGATTTCTTCCGCGCCGTAATCAGTCGAAAATGTCAGCGAAATCTTTAGCATCTCTAATACAAAGAAAAATTGTCCGCAGATAAACACAGATGATTTTATCAGATTTCTTATCTGTGTTTATCTATGTTCATCTGTGGACAAATAAAAAACATTCTGTCATTTCATCACTTAATTTTAATAAAGTAACGAAATCGGTTTGTCGTCTTTCAATCCGAATTTTTGCGGATTTTCGGCAACAATTCCGGCGGCAAAAAATTTAACCAATTCATCGCGTTGCGGCTGAGCTTTTATCGCGTTCCAAAAATCGGCGCGGTCGCCTGAAATCGTTCTGTTCCAATCAAACGCTTCGCCCGGACTCATTCCGTAAGCCGCGACGGTATAAACCGGATCATCGGCAAAGACCGTGCTTAAAAGATTTTTAGTATAATTTGCGGAGGCTTTTGCCGCACATTCCGTATCGCTTAAAGTTTGTGTTCCGCAAACCGTTGTCAGAGAATTTTTTTCCGCAAATTCGTTCGACATTTTCCAGATTCCGCTTTCCGCGCCTTGCGCCGGATTAAATTGCGAACGGCTCATTGCTGTCAAAAATCCGAGCGGCGAACCAACGACAGTATCTTTAGTATAAGCTGTTTTAATCGTATCTTGAAAGCTCGCCGCCCGCGACGAAAAACCGCCGGCATTGGTAAATTCGCCCGTTTTTGCCAGAACTTTTTCGACAAATTCTTTATTGATTTTATGACCTTTGCCGCCCATTGATTTGATGATATTTTCAATCATCGTTTGCGCCTCAGCCGGCGAAACTTTGCCTTTGGTTACGGGCGAAGGTTTCGGCGTAGGCGTTGTGCCAATGGGTTCGGGCGTTTGCGTTTCAATCGGTTTCGGCGTTTCGACGGCGCGAGTTTCCAAAACCAGTAAAACTTCTTCCGTCTGCTGAATCCGCTTGCCGTCTGCGTCTTCCAAAATCACCTTTAAACCGACATTTTCGCCAGTTGCCAACGACGGAAAATTATTCGGGTCGAGCTTTGCCGTAAAAGGTTTTTCTTCTGCGGTTGCCAAAACTTTATCGTCCAACAAAAAAATGGCGCGGCTGACGCATTTTCCTTCGTCTTCCAATTCGACTTCGATTTCTTGAGTTTTGCGTAAAGTGTCGTGCGCTTCAACGCCTTTAATTTTCGCTTTTGCCTGACAACCGGAAGCCGCCGTGTCATACGAAAAAAGCACTGCGCCGACAACAAAAACAAAAGCCAAGCCAACGCTTGCACCCGTTACTGCTAAACCTGTCGGAAATTTATTGTTTTGCGGCGAGGTTTCGCTGATTGCGGTTGCGCCGCCGTCCGCCGCAATTTCCGTCGGCGTTTCATCGGCATTTGCTATCGGCGTTTCGGCTTTTTGTTCCGGCTCTTTATCCAAAACAAATTCGATAACCGCTGAATTTCCGAGCGTGATAACATCGCCGTCGTTAAGCAATTTTTCGCCCGAAATCTTTTCACCGCCAATGGTGGTGCCGTTACTGCTGCCGAGTTCAATCAAATAAAAACCGCCGCCGCGATTTTCGATTTCGAGATGATAACGCGAAACATTCGAATCGCCCGCAAACGAAACCGTATTGTCCGAAGCACGCCCGATGGTCGTCAAATCTTCGCCCAATCTGATTCCTCTGCCATCAAATTTTAATGTCGCGTTTGCCATTTTGTTAGTCCAAAGTCCTAAGTCCTAAGTCCAATGTTTCAGTTCAAAAGCCGAAAAAAGACTTGGGACTTGAAACTTTGGACTTTGGACTCATTTGGCTTTATCAATAATAAAAGTTTCGATAATCTCTTCGTTGTCTTTGACGTTTGTGTTGATGATTCGTATTGCCGCCGGCGTATCGCCGGGTTGGATGACCAAATCTTGTCCTGAGTCTTCAATCAAATCAACGATTGTGCCGAACGGAATTTTTCCTTCGTTCGTCAAACTTTGCAAATTAACACGCTTGCTTTTGACATCATTCGGCAAATCAACCAACGAATCGCGTGTAAAAAGCACCGTAAAAAATTCCTGCGGCGCATCTTCCGTTGAAAGCAAAGTCAGCGAACAATCAAGCGGCGCAATTTCCTTCGGACAGTTGCTCGGCAAAGTATAATCCTTGTTCGCCGCAATATAATTACTGCCGTTATTAACCAGCGGATTCGGGAAAATAATTTCGCCGTCCGAATCGGGCGAAGATTGCCGGATAACATAAAGATAACCGCGCTGATTCGTTTTCAAAGAAAGCCGCAAACGGTCGCTCGTTGTAAATTTTGCATACAACGGGTCAACTTCGGTTTCCTTGCCGTCTTCGTCAACCGTCAAGAGCCGCAACTGCACGGCAAGCGGCAAAACCGAAATTTTCGTTATGACAGGCTTTTTCGCAACCGGTTTTTTAGTCGTTGTCGTTTTTTTATAATTTTTCCGACTTTTTTTCTCAACGCGCGTAATCGTAATACGTTTGTTGTAATCAATTTTTTTTGTTACGGGTTTAGCTTTCGGCTTGATGGTTTTTTGCGCTTTTTGGCGGCTAACCATTACTTGGTCAACCTGTGCCAAAGCGTTTTCGGCACAAAAAGCGAATATTCCGACGCAGAAAACCGCTAAAAAGATTTTTCCTAAAATTGTTTTTCTGTTCATAACTCTCCAAATCTTTCCTTTAACCAAAGTTTTTGACGTTGTTAATCAACTTTATTTGCTCAAAAATTCTTTCAAACGCGAATCGTCCGCCGAAATCGCGCATCGAAAACCGATTGACGGAATATCTTTCGTCATATCTTCGGTTGATGCTGTATCGGGCGGAATATAAACTCGTTTGGTAGTTTTCAGCCAATCTTTGTCGCGTGCTTTGAAGAATCCGCCGCGCACGACGCGAAATTTTTCACCGAAATTTTCGTCGGTCGCCGGATTATCTTTATACGGCTGAAAATATGCTTCAACCCATTCGAGGACATTGCCCGACATATCCAACGCGCCGTAAAAACTCGCGCCTGACGGATATTTTCCGACATCCGAAAGTTTTTCAGTTTCAAACGCGACATTAGTTTTCTGAAATTCATTGCCCCAAGGAAATTCGCGTTTCGATTGAGTAACTTCGTCCCACGAAGCAGCTTTTTCCCATTCTTCTTCGGTCGGCAGGCGCTTTCCCGCCCAAGCCGCAAACGCTTTGGCATCTTCAAACGACACGCCGACAACTGGCGCGTTCGGACGATTCAGGAAATAATCTTTCTCCAAATCGGACGGGTATTTTTTGCTCGTCGCATCGCAAAATTCTTTATATTGAGCGTTGGTAACTTCAGTTTTATCAATATAAAAGGCAGGCAAATCAACTTTGTGCGCGGGTTTTGAAATGGTTTCGCCGCTGTCGCTACCCATCGTAAAACTTCCGGCGGAAACTAAGACCATTTTGCCTTTGAAATCAATTTCTTTCGGCAGATTGTTTTCCGGTTTCGTGGCGGAAACAGGAACATTCGCTTTTGAATTTGTCGGTGCGTTGCCCGTCAAATCGGCAGGCGTTGATGTCGGCGCGGTGTTCGATGATGTCGAAGCCATTTCGCCGCCGCCGCGCAAAAACATAAACCAAACGCCCGCCAAAGCCGCCACGCTGAGAAAGAGAAAACCGAAAAGTCCGCCCAAAATCAAAGGTATTTTCGAGCGTTTTTTCGCTACGGGCGCGGCGGCAGGTTTTGCTTCGGGCATCGGCGCAGATTGCGGCGCGGCTTGATTTGATGAAAAGTCAGCTTGTTCATCGTTACTTACAAACTCATTTGGCGGCGTTCTCGGAGAAGTTTTTTCGCCGCTCGAAACGCGAAAAACGGGTTGCGGCATCTGCCAGCCTTCGCGTTTGTTTTCGCGTGAAGTCGGAATATAGGGCATTGATGAATCGAAGTTGGCTTGCGGCAGATTGATATTCGGCGCGGTTTTGTCGGTGTCTGCCGTTTGATTCGGAGTCGGCGCGTCCATTGACCAATCTTCGCTCTGCGGCGCGGTCGGAGGTTCAATTTGCGGCGCGTCCATTGACCAATCTTCGTTTGATAAATTGACATTCGGCTCGGTTTGACCGTAATTTTCCGACGGCGGAATATGCTCTGCCAAATTAGTGTTTGGCGTAGTTACGCCCCAATCTTCATCCGAAGTTTCGGCGGCTTGCTGTGGAATTTCCCGGTCGGTAAAACCTTCCGCTTCCAATTCCTTTTTCAGATTAACATTCGGGTTAGACATCGCCCAATCATCGTCTTGTTTCGGTTTATCGTTCATCGCTCCTCCATTTTTCAGCGACGATGCGACAACGCGACGGAGAGACGAAGGGAAGTTTTTGTTAAGACAAACTTTCTCTCCGTCGCTCAGTCTCGCCGTCTCACCGTCCTCTATTTTTGCAAGTCAAGCACATCGCTTCTCGTGATAATTCCGGTGATGCGTTTAAAATCTTCGATTAAAACCGCCGGAGATTTTTGCAGTTTCGTTTTTATTTCGTTGAAACTCGCATCAACATCTAAAACCGGAAAACTTTTGTCCATAATATCGCCGACTCTCGCATTCATCAAATCGCGATTTTGCAGTAACTTCGTCAAAATCCCGCTTTCCTTGAGCGAACCGACAGAAACATTATCTTCTAACACAGGCATTTGCGTTACGCCGTTTTCGTTCATTTTAGCAAACGCTTCCGCAACCGTGTCGTCGGGCGCAACAAAAACCAGATTCGTCGGCGCACCGTTCGATTTTGTTTCGACAATCAATCTGCCCGTGATGCGTTGCGGTTCGAGCAAAAGTTTTTCTTTCATCCACTCGTCCGAATAAAATTTCGTCAAATAATGTTCGCCCGTATCGCAAACTATGAATACAATCAGACTGTTTTCGTCTAAATCTTTTGCCGTTTTCAAAGCCGCGCCGAAAATCGTTCCCGTTGAACCGCCGCAAAAAATTCCTTCTTTTCGTGAAAGCTCACGCGCAAGTTCAAAAGATTCGCGGTCTGTAATATTGATAATTTCGTCAATCGCCTTCATATCGGCGTTGCCGACAGGCAGATTTTGCCCGATGCCTTCAACTAAATACGGCGTAGCTTCGGGAATGTGTCCCGATTCTTTGTAAGTTTTGAAAATCGAGCCGTAAGGGTCTGCGCCGATGATTTTTATTTCGGGATTTTGTTCTTTTAAGTATCTTCCTGTTCCC
>CALMEH010000187.1 GCA_937863115.1 uncultured Acidobacteriota bacterium | reverse complement strand
CTCGATCAGATCGTGAAGATATTGAAAGATAATGCCGCTTGGAAAATGACCATCGAAGGTCATACGGATAACATCGGCGGCGAATCATTCAATCAAACTTTGTCGGAAAAACGTGCCAATGCGGTGAAAAAATATCTGACCGATGCCGGAATCGAAGAATCGCGTCTGACCGCAAAAGGTTTGGGAATGTCGAAATCAATCGCGGAAAACGACACGGAATCGGGACGCGCCAGAAATCGCCGAGTCGAACTGGTGAAAGAATAAAACTTTCTAAATTGCTCTTAAAATTTATGTCTATCGCAAACACAAAAACTAAAAACATCATCGAAGCCGGAATTATTGACGACAATGACCAAGTTTTGGCACGTGTCGAACATCTGAAACAGTTAGAGAATTTGATCGGAAATTCTTATCCGAACAAATACGAACGCTCGAAGATTACGGGCAAAGAAGATACGATTTCGGCAATTTCGGAATTTGCGCCCGTTGCAGAACTCGTCAAACAATTAAAAGATGCCACGCCCGAAGGCGAAAAACCGAATCAGGAATTTAAGGCTGAACTCAACGAAAAATTAAAATCTTTCGGCAATGTGCGCGTTTCCGGTCGGCTCGCAGTTCCGCCGCGTGTGATGGGCAAAGCGGCGTTCGTGCATCTGTCGGACGGAAAGGAGCGTTTGCAAATTTATGTTCGCAAGCAAGATGCGAAAATTATCAGCAATGACACGCGGCAACCAATCGAAGGCGAAGAAGCGGCGTGGGATGTTTTCAAACTTCTCGACCACGGCGATTTTATTGGTGCGAGCGGTTTTTTATTTCTCACGAACACGGGCGAATTGAGCGTTCACGTTGAGACATTTCAGTTTCTTTCAAAATCGCTTCTTCCGATGCCCGATAAAATGCACGGTATTGCCGATCCTGAATTACAGCGCAGATTTCGTTATGCCGATCTGATTGCGTCGAGTCTGCAAATCGAACACGAAGGTTTGACGACACGCGAAGTTTTTGAACGACGCGCAAAATTAATCAGCGGAATGCGCCGATTTTTGGACGATGCAGGTTATATCGAAGTCGAAACGCCGATGCTCACGCCGAAAGCGACAGGCGCGGCGGCGACTCCGTTTGAAACTTTTCATAATGCGCTCGACATTCCGCTTTACGCACGCATCGCGCCCGAACTTTATTTGAAACGCTTGACCGTCGGCGGATTTGAAAAAGTTTATGAACTCAACCGCAATTTCCGCAACGAAGGTTTATCGCACAAACACAATCCCGAATTCACGATGCTCGAATTCTACTGCGCCTATATGGACGTGAACGGAATGATGGATTTCGCCGAAGAAATGATTAAAGAATCGGTGCAAAAAGCAACGGGCGGAAGTTTGGTTGTCAATTACGACGGCAAAGAGATTGATTTTGGAAAATTTGAGCGA
>CALMEH010000186.1 GCA_937863115.1 uncultured Acidobacteriota bacterium | reverse complement strand
ATTTCGCTTTTGCTGAAAAGTATCGAAGTATCAACGGTTTGGTAAGATTAATAAATCGGTGCAATCGCTTCGTCAACCGCCGATTCGCCAATGCCAGAAACACGCAAAATCTTGCGTTTGACGAAAATCTCGCCCGCCGATTCGCGCAATTTCGGTAACACGAAATCTAAAAACATCGGTTGATTTTCACGCGGCGGTCCCGGCAGAATCACGAAAAATTTTTCGCCGATTTCAACCGACATTCCAACTGCCGAACCATTCGGATTCGGCAAAATCTGCGCGCCCTCGATAACATAAGCCTGACGCTTATTCGTTTCGGGCATATCGCGCCCCCAACGCTTAAATCTTTCGCGCAAATCGGCTTCAATTTCAACGTGATAAGCGAGTTCGCGGTCAATCGCTTTTGCTGAAATCGTGCGCGTAATATCGTCTTCGGTCGGACCCAATCCGCCGGTTGAAATGACAATATCCGAACGCTTGACCGCATCCCGAATAGTTTCTTCAAGCCGCGATTTATCATCGCCGACAATCGTTTTCAGCATTACTTCGATGCCGATTTCGTTTAATTTTTCAGTCAGCCAAAGACTGTTCGTATCCGTGCGCGTCGGCGTTAAAAGTTCTGAACCGATAGCAATTATTTCCGCAGTTTTCATAATCGTAAAGAAAAAAAGTAAAAACCCGAACCTTCCCGATTCATCAACGAACCAAACAAAATCCCGGATTTTTACTTTATAACTTTATGCCAATCTCCGCACTCTCTCAAAGCGAAGAAGCCGCCAACAATACATATAAAAAGCCAAAATCGTTATCAAGAAACTCGCCTTTTTTTCTGAATTTTAAAGTAGAAAGCATAGTAAATAATTGTAGTTTCCTGTAACTAAATCAAAACTTTTCGATTATACCGAACTTCCTCAACGAGCGTTGTAACTTCTGCACGAAGTAGGAGAAAACCGCCTTCCAATCTATCAAATCGGATATTATTATCTACAATTCTTTGCCGGATGGCTTCAAATTGTGCGGCATTAGATTTCTATGTATTGTCAAGTTTCTTCTCTAAACTTTCAAGACGATTATTGATTTTTATGAGTTCTTGCATCAAATCGGCTAAAGTTGGTTCTTGTTTTAGTGTTTCTTCGGAATTATTAATAATCCTATGATATTGAAATTTAACCGATTTTGCTTATTTTTCAAAAGCAACAAATTCGCCTTTAATTTTTGTTTAATTCAAACAACTTAACTTTTTATTTCGATATTTTATTGCCAATTTTCACTTTCCATCGTAAATATCGTGCAAAACTTCGGTAATCGGTTTGCGGTTGGCAAATGGCGAATCTGAATCTTTCGATTTTTTCGGCTTGCCGTTCGGTTTTGGTTGCGTGAGCGAAATTTGATTTTCTTCCGGCACATCGTTTGTAATGCTTTGCATCACGGCATTTTTCGCTTTGGCTTCGGCGAGTTCGGCTTTGGCGCGTTTTTGGTCAAGCGTTGCTTCGCGTTGTTTGCGTTTTTGTGTTTTAAATTCACCGCGGCTTTCTTCCAAAAGTGCTATGCCACGATTTCTTCGGGCGCGTTCAAGCGCACGGATGGCGGCGGAAGTTTGCGGAGCTTCGGTCGGTTCGCGTTCAATTTTTCGCAGAATTTTTACATAATTCCGCAATTCCGGCGTTGGATAATTATAAGTTGATTCGTCTGCGCTTTCGTTTTCGATGACATATGCCAAATGATTTATCGCCGTCTTGTGGTCGCCGATTTTATTGTAAAGTGCGCCGAGCGTGAAATAGACAAGCGGCGGCGCGGTGTTCATTGATTGCAAAATTTCAAAGCCATACCAACGGCGTTCGTCGTCGCGCAAAAGTTCATTGGCGGCAAGATAAAATTCAAAAATTTCGCGTGTTCCGCTGCTCGAAGGTGTGGAAAAAGTCTTCCACAAAAAATACGCAAAAATGGCGAAGAAAAATATAACAAACATTGGAAATCCAACTGCCAAAAGCATCATCGCAATCACGCCGAAGGCAAGCCCATATTGCGTGTTCTCTTTTAAAGAATCTGGAATTTTTTTTTGAATTTTATCGCTCACGCTTTATTCGTCAGTTGTCTTTTTTGCACGCGGTTTGCGCGTCGCTTTCGGTTTTTCAGCGGTTTCAGTTTTTACTTTCGGTTCAGCTTCTGCCTTTTCTTTGGCTTCGGTTTTCGCTTTCGTTTTAGCTTCTTCCTTTGCTTTTTCTTTGTGTTCGTCAGGCTTTTTAGCAGATTTTTCTTCCGCTTCGATTTTGAAACCGAATTCAGCCAACACATCAACGATTTTTTCACCGATTTTATACGGCGAATTTAAAATAAACGAAAACGTATCGCGCAAAGCCATCGCTTCCAATTCAACCAATGATTCAATTTTCTTTTCCAGAGGCATTTCTTCAAATTCCTTGCGATATGCTTCTTGTCTTGCTTCTTCCGCAGGTTTTTCTTCTTTAACTTGTTCCTTTGTCATAATTACAACTTCTCCCGATTTTTCGAATTTTGCTTGCCGAGCAAGCCGCTCACCTTTTTTACGGCTGGCTTCCGGCAAATGTTCCGTTTCAAACTTCGTGTAACCGGACAATAAATCTTTTCCCGACAAAATTTGGACAACTGCGTCTTCCGTTTCACCGAAAACTTCAATCGGTAATTTAACCCCTAAACGCCGTGCGGCTTCAAACAAATAAGTCCCGACGGGAATTATCCCGTTTCTGCCTTCTCTTTCAAATTTTATTTCAACTTCCATTGTTTTTGTTAGTGGTTAGTTGTTCGTCGTTAGTTGCAAAGAAGTGTGATTTAACAACTAACCACTAACGACGAACAACTAACTAATTCCCCATCATAGACTTCACACGCACACGCGGTTGCGCTCCTGTTGCCGCGTTTTGCGATTCTTTAACAACTTTTTGACATTCTTCGCAATGTCCCCAAATTCGCAAACTGTGGTGTGTCGGCATAAAATTGTATTTTTCACTCATTGCATCTTGCGCGGCTTCGAGCTTTTCCGAGAAAAATTCGATAACCTTGCCGCACTCGGTGCAAATCATATGGTCGTGATGATCGTGTCCGAAATGATGTTCATAATAAGTTTTGCCGTCGCCGAAACGAACTTCACGCGCAAGACCGGCTTCGGTCAAAAGTTTCAAAGTCCGATAAACCGTTGTATGTCCGACACTTGCGTCTTTTTTCTGCACTAACCAATATAAATCTTCGCTCGTCAGGTGTTCTTCGGTTTTCAGAAACATTTCCAAAATCAAATCTCTCTGCGCCGTATGTCGCAAACCCGATTTTTGGATATGTTCGGAAAAAATCTGCCTTTCCTGCTGAAATTTTTCTTTCTTCGATGCCATAGTTCGAGTTTTATTTTACCACTTGGAAAACTTTTTCGCTAACGAAATTTTGTTTCGTAAGATTTCCAACTTATTTTTGTCCGCACCTTGCAATTCGGCTAGATGCACGGAACGCTCACCGAGTTGCAGATAGGTTTCAACCGCTTCTGGTGAAACATTTTCTTTTAGAGTTTCGAGGTGTTTTTCAAAAATCACGCTGTCTGCCCGCGCAAAAGTTCCCGTCAAGGCTTCGGCTGTGGTTTGAGTTTTCAAATTTTCGACCGTGCTTGCAATAAGAGGCAATAGAATTTCCCGCGATTGCATTTCTTTCAAACCGCATTTCCCGAGCATTTCGACCGCAACATCAATTAATGCAACAAGATGACCGCAAGCCGTAACCGCCGAAGCGTGATACAAAGTTTTGAAGTTTGAATCAATTTCAAAAGATTTTCCGCCCAAATCGGCAACAATTTTTTTGGCAATTTCAACCGCTTTCGGTTCGCCTTCGACACAATAAAAAACATCCGCAAAACGATTTGCACCCAAAACCGCATCGCTGATTGAAACCAAAGGATGAAGCGAACCGACCGGACAGCCATTTTTTTTTAATTTGTGCAGAATGTCAGAAGAAAGCGAACCACTTGTATGTAAAACCGTCGGTTTATGCACCAAATTTTCAGCTAAATTTTCCGCAACCTTTCCGATATTAAAATCTTGAACGCAAATTAAAATCACGTCCGAAGCAATTTTTTTGATTGTTTCCGCCGAAAAAGCTGTCTGATTTATTCCCTCAAATTCAAGTTTTTTTTGCCCGTCGCTTGAAATCAGATTTTCGATTACATAACCTTTCCGCGTCAAAGCAATCGCCAAAGCTCCACCAAGTTTGCCGTTGCCGATAATTGATATGTTCACAGGAAAAAGTGTAAGTGAAAAAGTAAAAAAGTGAAAAGGTGAAAAAGTTGGTTTAACACGCCCAACCAACTTTTTCACCTTTTCACTTTTTAAACTTTGAGCAATGCCGGTTCACCCGGCATTTCATCGAGCCAACCGTTTATTTTTGAACGGAATTCTTCGCGGCTGACGTAATTGTTTTCGATTGGAATATCAACCTCGAAACGAGGCGACTGCAAAAGGTTTGAAAGAACTTTCTGCAAAATAATCAGTTCCGCATTTGATAAAACGCCAATTTGCTTGCCGTTTAGCAAAAATTCGGTCAGATTTTCAACCGCTTGTTTGATTTCATCGTCGGCTTTGTCGCCCGAAAATTGTGCGATAATCGGCAATAATGGTTTCCCAAGCATTTTCAACACTTCTCGATAAACCGATCTGCCCTGTTTTGTTGTTTTTTCTAGTCTTTCAGGCAAATGCTCCCATTCGCGAATTTGTTCGAGATTGAACGAACAAGCGCAAAACGGATGCGTTTTGAGCATTTCGCGGACATCGAAACGGCAATCCAATTCTTTTAATTGACGGCTGATTTTCTGTGCTTCGAGCCACGTTTTCTTGGGAAAAATCGGAATGCGCGAAAGCGTTTCAAATTCCCACCATTCATCGCTTTGCAAAATTTGATCAAATTTTTCTTGCAAATGATGCGATTTCATAATCGTATCGTGTTTGACGGCAAAATGGTCGGTGTATCGGGCGTGGAAAGATTGCCAGAAACTCTGAATTTCGCGGTTCAGCAATTCATTCGGATTGATGTAGCTTTCTTCGATTAACGGAAGAAGTTTTTCGCGGAAATATTCGGTTTTTTCGTCTTGTGTAGTTTCGCAAACCGCTAGATAGCTCCAAATCGCGTTGCGTTTTCCGACACCGTTAATGAAATCTTCCAAAATCACGAGATCGCCGGTGCGTGCGAAAAATTCTTGCTCCGAATCCGAAAAAGTGTCGGCGATGCGGTGCAAACCTTCGTCCAATGAAACCGTATTTTGCAAAATTGCCGAAACGGTTGCCGCGACATTTCCGAATGTTTTTTCGGCATTTGTTGCCAATCGCCAAATTTTTGTATTCAAAACTTCGTCGGAGAGTTCGTTAAATCTTTCCAAAATCCGCGTTTCTTTCCAATCTTTCAGCCAAACGTCGAAAGCCTGCACAACTTCCGCGCCGGATTCGGGATTATCAATCGAACGCAAAACATCGGAAGCCGTCAGAATTTTCGCCCAAACCAAAAGTCTCGCGTTTGTATAAGTTGATCCGGTCGGTTTGGCAATACCTTCGATGTCGTCCCAGATTATTTTCAAGTCGAGCGAACGGCGGTTGATTCTGTCGCCTTTTGAAGTTACGAATTCAATCTGACGTTGGGCAACAAGCGCGGTCAAAATCAAATGTTGTGCTTCGCGGACAAGTCCGAGAGGCGGTTGGCTGAGCTTTTTGTAAATTGTTTTCAGCGAAACGGTTTCCGTTCCGCTTTCTGCCGTCAACTTAAGAATTTCTTGCGCCAAAGGCAGATTTACCAGCGTTTCTTCTTTTTCGAGAATGTATTTGTCCGCGTGGATTTTAACCAAACCGAGCGGCAAGGCGAATTTTTCCGCCAAAGTTTGAATTTCGGGAACATCAGACCGCGCCTCGCTGAACAAATCGTTAACCAAAGCCGAAACCTCCATCATTCCGAGAGGTTCTACAAAATGCGGGTGTAATGGATAATACGTTTCAAAAAGAGGTTCAAGCATTATCGAAAAAACGTCTGAAACCGTTTCTGCCACGCGGGCTTCTTCGGTGAAATTGTAATCGAAACCTTCAATTACAATTTGTGCTTCTTCGATAAACATTCGATTCCAAATACGTTCGACGGCAAGCGTGTGGGCGTGTCCGGCGGCGTGAAGTTGTTCGCCGAATTCTTCGCGCAGATTGTTGTCGGTCGTCAAAACGTAATACCGCAAAATCGTTTCGGCTTCATCACGCAAAAGCGGTGCGGGTCTCCAAAATACTTTCGGAATATTATTGTTTTCCGTCCCCGGTTTTGTTTCCGCGCCAGGCGTTTGAATGAATACTTCCCAATCTAAATATTCGGAAGTTCCGGCTGAATTGAGCTGTTGTTGATTTTTTCCTTCAAAATCCCAATGAATTCGCCCGCGCCGCAAACCGCCGCGCCAGACGCTTTGGCTGTCCATCCAATCGGCGTTTTGATTTACGTCTTCGGAAATCGTCCAATCCGAAAACCGCTCACGGGCAAATCGGCGAAGGATTTTCGGAATTATTTGTTGTGGAATTTTTTTTGCCGCTTCGGAAAGCGCGTTGTTTAAATTTTCCTTGTTTTCCGCCTTCAAACTGTATCGGACTTCTCTGCCAGCTTCTGCTGTTCGGACAATGCCGTCGGGAAATGCGCCGACAAAAGTTTCAAGCAATTCTTCGACATTTTTGGCGGCGCGTTCGGGCGCATTTTCATCGTAAATCAACATTGCCGCGCTGATTTCAGAAGCCGTCGTGCCGTTGCCGTCAAGCGATAAAAGCAAAAGTCCTTTTAAGATAAGTTTGGCTTGAAGTCGCTGCATTACCGGAATTTGCCCGACAACTTCCGTGCTTAAACGGTCGTAAGTTTCAAAAGCATCATTCAAAACATCAATCTTCCGCAGAGATTTTTCCGTATTGTCAAAAACTTCATCGAGCGCGATGAGCGAATTCGCGGGACGACCTAAGATTTTGCCGCCTGCTTCCGAAGCAAAGCCCAGAAGCGCAAAATCCGGCACATAAAGCCGCACAAACGGCGCATTTTCCAAAATTACCGGATGCAGCGGATAAAGCGATGTAAAACGCTGTTCGCTCCAACGAAAACTCGGCATCATTTCGCGGAAAAATGTATAAATATCGTGAATTAATGCTTGATGTTGACGGTTTTTCGGAAAAACGTGCGCGTCAACAATTTTGTAAAGATGCTCTTGGTCGAGAAAATCAATCGCATAATTTTGCGTTATCGCGGCATTTACACCGTCTGCCCCCGAAATATCATCATCAAGCGCGATTCCGACAAAGATATTCAATTCCTTTGCCAATAACGCGATTTCACCTAAGAACGCACCGTCATCGCGCGAAACACGCGAACTTCTCTCAAAAGCCGTATCAACAATTAAAATAAAAGGCAAATCTCCGGCTTTTTCGGCAGCCATTCTTAATAATTGCGGCACGGAATCGGGCAAAATCGCAATTTCGGTTTCAAGAACTTTAGATAAACCGGATTTGAACTCTTCGATTATCGTCGGAAAAGTTCCGCGCCGGACATTTGCTACGGGATAGCGTCGGCGTTTTAAGCCTTGTGCGCTTGAGGAAACGTGCTGATCGTTAATTCTCGAACGCAATTCGGGATTTGCCAAAATCGCGCCGAAGGTCGCCAAAAAATGACTTTTTCCAACTCCACGATAGCCTGCAAGCGCGATTGCCGCGCCGTTTTGCGTTTGCACGTCCGCCGCCTTATTGAGCCATTTCGCCATCATATCGGCGGTTGCATCGGTAAAATGATATGCCGAAAGCGTTTGCGCCGCATCGGAAAAATAATCTACCAAATTCGTGAACGGACGAACTTCAACGATGTCTTTGACTTTTTCTTGAATACGTTTCATCGGAAAGTTTTTTTAGATTTTATTTTGTATTATCTGAGCAAATATTGGAGTGATTTACAGTCGAACCAGCTTTGGTTCTGAGTTATTTTAACAGTTTTTGGCAAGAATTAAAACAGTTTTAAACTATTTTTTTTAAATTTTCTTGAATTTTCTTTAAAATTAACCTGCAAAGGCGCAACTAAATCAAATTTCATAGCATCATAAAGTCGTTGCTTTTATAATAGAAAAAAGGTTAAAATTATTTCAGTTAAAAAAGTTTAAGGAGATAATATGCGTAAAAGTTTTGTTCGCAAGTCTGTAACATCATTAGTATTAACGGCTTTTTCATTTGCCGCACTCGGCATTTTACCGTTAAAAATTGCGGCGCAGGAAACAACTGCGACACCGACTAAAAAAGAACAACCCAAAACAACTCAAACATCAACGTCAAAAACGCTTTCCGATAAAGAAAATCCGGCGATGATCGGCAAACGGAATATCAACGGCGGCGGCGATAAATTTTGGGGTTGGCTCGGCGGTTCGCGCGAAAAAGAATTGCAAAACGGTCGCCAACTCGCGCTCGAAGTCGAACAGCAAGCAAAAATAGTCGAAGACCCGATTGTTACGGAATATGTCAACCGTGTCGGACAAAATATCGTGCTTCATTCAGACGCGAAAATTCCTTTTACAATTAAAGTTATTGATTCAGACGAAGTAAATGCTTTTGCACTTCCGGGCGGATTTTTCTTTGTTAACAAAGGTTTGATTCTTGCCGCTGACAATGAAGCCGAACTCGCAGGTGTGATGGCGCACGAGATCGCGCACGTTGCCGCCAGACACGCAATGGAAAACGCCGGAAAAGGTCAATTTTTAGGTTACGGAATTTTAGCCGGAATCTTATTGACAGGCGGAATCGGCGGCGCAATTTTGCAAAATACCGCAGGTTTGACGCAAGCCTTAGCCTTTTTCAAATTCAGCCGCGGCGCGGAAGAAGAAGCCGATAGATTAGGCGTTCAATATCTCTACGCCGCCGGTTACGACCCGACGGCAATGGCAACGATGTTTGAAAAACTCGCCGCCAAAAATCAAAAGAAACCCGGAACTTTATCGAAACTTTTCTCGACGCATCCGCAATCAATCCAACGCCGCGATGACAGCCTCGCGCTCGTCGGACGTTTTCCCGAAAAAGAAGAATACATTATCAGCACATCCGAATTTCAGCGCGTCAAAGCATATTTGCTGAGAACTTCAAACGCCAAAGCATTATCAACGAGCGACGAAGAAACCATCGAAAACCAACGCCCGACGCTCAAACGCCGTCAGCCGACCGACACCACAACTGACACCGGCGATTCGTCAAGCACGGATAATAAACCAACAGAGAAACCGACGCTGAAACGCAACGAAACGCAACCTTCGCCTTCGCCGGAGAAGTAAATTCGGTGAAATTATATAACTTAAAAGAGAAGCTGAGATCGGCTTCTCTTTTTTTTCTAAAAATTTATAAAATTTTATTAAATTTCATTGAATTGCTCAAATTTACTGGGAAAATGTTTGTTTCGATTTTTTTTAATGCTACAATCCGCATTGAATTTAACTTGAACTCTGGGGGCTTTTAATTTTATGAAAACAACAATTTTTAGAATTTTTTCGTTTTGTATTTTTGTATTTGTTTCAATTTCCGCGAACGCCCAAAATGCGGGAATTTTGGATGCTTCATTTGGTTCGGGCGGCATTGTTGGAACAAATTTAAATGCGCCACCCGTATCACCTTCTGCAAAATTTGATGATTTGGCAATTCAATCCGATAATAAAATTATAGTTATCGGCTCTAATCGAGTAGGTCGATTTAACACTAACGGAACGCTTGATACAACTTTTGATGGCGATGGTGTAAATACAACAATCACGAATTGCAATCCGCAAGCCGTAATTGTTCAACCGGACGGAAAGATTGTTTTCGGCGGGATTTATACCTTACAAACTTCAACTCACGTTTGCGCCGGACGCTTAAATTCTGATGGAACTTTAGACAGTTCTTTCGATAATGACGGGATAGTTCAAATTACGATGGGCATTGAGTCTCAAGTAAGTTCCATAAATATTTTACCAAACGGAAAAATATTGGTTGCCGGTTGGACATCGTTAATGACAACTTTTAACCGCGATTATGCAATGGTTAAATTCAATACCGACGGTTCGCTCGACCCGACTTTCGGCACGGGCGGAAGAGTCGCTACCGAACTCGGTTCTAACGAATTTTCATACGATTCCGTAATTCAACCCGATGGCAAAATTATACTTGTCGGAGATTTTACCGACACTCTTTCAAATCAAAGAATGGCGGCAATGGTTCGATATAACAGTAATGGGACGGTTGATACGAACTTCGGGAATAACGGAAGAGTTTTGAGAATGACCGGAGCAAACGGCAAAGCCGATGATGTTGAGTTGCAAACTGACGGAAAGATTATCATTGCCGGATATGCGCTTGTTCCTGCCAGATATAATTCCAGTGGAACGCTGGACATTGAATTTAACACACCAAGTTGGGCAACCACATCGTCAGTCGCAATCCAATCAAACGGAAAAATTATTATTGCTGGCAGCGATGGCATTTTTCTCGCTCGTTACAATTCCAACGGAGCA
>CALMEH010000185.1 GCA_937863115.1 uncultured Acidobacteriota bacterium | reverse complement strand
TAAAGAATCCGCAGACTTTCAACAGGTATAGTTACGTTTTAAATTCGCCGTATAAGTTTGTTGACCCGTTGGGGCTAATTTCATCTTCGACAGGTGCTTGCGGAAGTAGGTGTCCGGGTAATGGAAGTTCGCTTCCGGGCGGTGGTGGCGGATATTCAAGCAATTATGACAGCGGTTATCGTTCGGGACCAAGTGAAGGCACGGCTGGTGATATGCCAACATCACAAACTCCTGAACAATCTTCCCCGCCACCGGCTCAAACAGCAGAGCAAAATGCTGAAACTCCTGCTATGCTTATTCAAGTTGACACTCTTAGCTTTACATCAACTCAAACCCATAATGGAGTTGTAACTCAAATTCAATTTACTGTGACTACAAATACATTTTTGTATTGTGCAAGTGTTTGCAATTCATTAGAAGATTTAAGTGTAAGATCTATATCAACAGCAACAGCAGAACCCGGCCCTGATAATCAAAATAGGGAATTAACCGAAGATCGTCTAAATCTTGCAGCAACTGTAGCAGCGCAAGTTGTAGGAAGCGCAACAGCCAATAGAGTTCCGGTTGAAACTGCATTAGGTATTGTGGCAAGGGAAAGTTTTTTTGGAATTGTTAAGGGCGGAGCAATTCCAGAAATGCAATCTGATATTAACCCGATGAAATTGACTAAAAATCAATTTCATGACGGCACTCAACCAATGACTGCGGAACAAGCAGGCAGTTATAAGGCAGCCTTGAAACATAATGTTCAAAATGCTATTAGACTTTTCATTGACAAAAATCAAAATTTGCAACGCTACGGACCAGCAAGCGAAACTGATTATAAGGACAAAGTGACAAATTTTGCCAACGAAATAAAGGGAAATATGAAGACTTCCAGAACAAATCCGTATATTATGAAAAACATTACTATCAAATGATAGGAGGTTAATATGAAAATTATTTTTATTGTGATTGTTGCTTTGATTTTACCTTTATCTTGCCAAGAAATTGGAAATGATGCGAGTAATAGGGAGAGTCAAAGATTTGAAGAACCAAGTGTAAACAGAACTAGAGTAAAATTTCACATCTTAAGCCAAAATCCTTTTCCAATTTATGACTTCATTTATTACAAAGGAAGCATTCTAGGTGCAACTACAAGGATTGGAGATGGAAAAAGACAACTATTTGATTTTGACGAAACCGAAAAACAATGGAGATTGAGCGTAATTGATATTCCAAAACTCAAATGGGAAGATATAAAGGCAATTTCTTTGAATAAAGATAGTTTATGGTATGTTTCTCAAAGTGGCTTTGTAATAAAAAGTGAGCCAGACACAAATAATTGGGAAATAGTTTCACAAGTCAAAATTTCAGACCCCAAATTTATATCTTTTGCAGATAATAAAGTTGGATTTTTAGTTGGGGACATATTCACAAGAGAAAACCTTGGTTGTGAGATATTTAAAACAGAAGATGGAGGACGAACTTGGAATAAAGTTTTTGAAAGTAAATTATCAGGAAACGCATCATCGTTAGAAGTAATTAATGAAAACGAAATTTTAGTTGCAATGAATGATGAATATCTTTTACAAACTCAAGATAGTGGAAAAATCTGGAATCCTATTGTGTTCGATTCTGAAATTACTAACTTCACCGAGATATTGAAATTAGATAAAACAGGTGCCAAAGATTTAACAATCTCTCCAGATGGTAATTTTTGGGTTGTAGGTGAAAAAGGAAGTATTTATTTCTCAACGGATAGAGGAAATTCGTGGAAAAAACCTAGTAGTTTGCCTAATTCATTAAATGACAAAAGTAAACTAACTTCCATTGCTTTTTCACCAACTGGCGAAGGCGTTATAGTTGGCTACGATGGTTTGATTCTAGTTTCATACGACAATGGGTTGAGTTGGGAGGATTTAACTAATGACCTTAAAAAAGATAATGAAAACATCTCTCTTGAAAAGTTTATGAAAATTAGTTTTACTAACAAGACCTTTACAATTCTTGGAGTAAGCGGAATTTATCAACTATCTTTCTAACCCAAGTAATATATTTAATTTAGGAAGCCTTAGAATAATCAGAAAAAAACTGAAAATGTTTCAAATCAAACTATACCCAAAAGAAATTGGTTTGCGAAAAATAGTTGTTGCAAAATGTAATAAAATCAACAACTTAGCTTTTCAGTTTTTCGTAATCTATTTTCTGTTAGGTGGTAAAATTACTGCGATTATTTTTTTGCAAGCATCCGAATCACGGAACTTCTGCCGACTTTCAAATATTTGGGAAGTTGTTCGCAAGCGGTGTGCAATCCGTTGATTAACACTTCGGACAACCAAATCAAGAAAGACCAAAACAACGACCAAATCAACGAATACGATTTTGACGCAAACGGCAACTTGATAAAAGACGCTACGGGCAAGCAATTTCTCTACGATGCCGAGAACCATCAGAAGCAAGTCAAAGACGCAAACAATGTCATCATCGGCGAATATCTCTACGACGGCGAAGGCAAGCGCGTCAAGAAAATTTCCTCGACAGAAATCACGGTATTCGTCTATAATGGCGGTGGAACACTTGTCGCGGAATATTCAACAGCCATCGCGCAAACGCCACAGGTGAGTTATTTGACAGCCGACCACTTAGGTTCGGCAAGAGTAATCACGAATCAAAACGGCGCAGTTACAACACGCAAAGATTATATGGCGTTCGGCGATGAAGCAAGTTCAGCGCAGAGAACGACAAATCTGAACTACGATTCAAGCGAAACACGCAAAGGTTACACGGGATACGAAAAGGACAGCGAATCAGGCTTGGAGTTTGCACAAGCGAGATATTACAACTCGACGCACGGCAGATTTACGAGTGTTGACCCGTTGACCGCTTCGGCTTCAATCAAGAATCCGCAGACTTTTAATCGGTATTCTTATGTTTTGAATAATCCAATTAATTTAGTTGACCCAAGTGGATTAATACCTAATCTTACGGGAGCAAAGGGTGATATAGATTTATCAAATAATTGGAGTCTCTCTGACAAAAGAGGTTTCGATGATATGAGGTTTCGAGAATGGGTCAGAGACCCTAGCTGTAGCTGTCCATTGTGGGTGCCAAAAGATGTATATGCAACTCAACAAACCGAAGAAAGCAAATATCCGCTAATTACACAGTTAGAATACCAATCACGAGAAGGAATGGTTAGATTAGATCCATCAGGTCCGCGACCAGGAGTTCCGCAAGGTTGGTATTTAGACGGTGTTGCTGTTGGGCAAACAAACGATTCAAGCACCGAAACTGAAGTTATTCGACCTAACCCACCCGGTGAAAATAACGCGGAATCTACTGCAACCGATACGCCACCAATGATTATGAGTTCGATTGGCGATCCGCGACGTAACTTGTATATTATGTATCAAGATTTTCGGACAAGACGAATTAGAGGGCAGTCTTTATTTGGTAATAATGATCCACAACGACACAGATGGGCAACTCGTCAAAGCACTTTGAGATGGGGATCTGGAACAGCAAGAACTTTTGGAGTTCTTAATGAAATTCAGGGATTTATATGGCATGATGCCGCACCATTGGCAAGCCGCGCTCTTAGATGCTATCAATTTAGAGCATGCGTTTCAACACGACCAGTTGGGGCATTTGAATTTTCAGATTTGGTTCACAATGAAGAAGGTATTACAGAAGGCAAAACTATTATTAATAACCAAAAACCAAAATAAGGAAAAATAGGAATATGGAAAAAAAGTATTATAATTATCTTCATTTATCTTTAATTATTCTTTTAGTTTTGGTCTTTACGTCGTGTGGGCGATTGAGTCAAAAGACTGCGGATGAAATGTTTTTGAAAGAAAAACCCGCTTACACTATTGTTTCGTCTGAAACTGGGGAAGGTTGGGAAGGTGTGGCATATCATCATTTTGCTTACAAAAAGCCAAATGATGATAAAGTCTATAAAGAAGTTTGGTGTTTTGTTCAACAACAAGATGGAACGTGGAAAGTAACCAATCGAGAAATTCAAAAAGAGTAAATTGGGGGCTGTCGGGCGGATTGTTTCAATTCGAAAACTAAGTTTTTGAGTTTTGATACAATGGGCAGTTTAACCGCGCATCAGCAAATCACGGACGGACAAACTTATCAAACAAGTTACAATTACGATTCATTCGGGCGAATGATTTCGGAAACTTATCCGTCAATGCGAACGGTCAAAGTTGATTACAATGCGGACGGCGATGTTTCAAGCGTTTGGGGAACTGTCGGAAGTCAGAACAGACTTTATGCCAACGGATTTCATTACAATTCATCGGGCGCAATGGAGCGAATGCG
>CALMEH010000184.1 GCA_937863115.1 uncultured Acidobacteriota bacterium | reverse complement strand
TTCAAATTCGCGTTACAGTTCTTTCCAAGCGACGCTTGCCAAACGCTTCGCGCAGG
Organism: uncultured Acidobacteriota bacterium; assembly: GCA_937863115.1. Classification (GTDB taxonomy): domain Bacteria; phylum Acidobacteriota; class Blastocatellia; order Pyrinomonadales; family Pyrinomonadaceae; genus CALMEH01. The sequence continues at coordinate 7,309 of CALMEH010000184.1, read as the reverse complement.
GTTTGCAGAAAAACGCGGCTTGCACTTATGGGCTTTCCTACGATTATTATTCGGGCGCGGCAATTAATGAATTGACGGTTGTTCCGGGCGACCAAGTCAACTGGAAATTAAATTACGGACGTTCGGATTTCAACCGCGAACACCGATTTGTTTTGAGCGGCGTTTATGATTTGCCGAAATTTAATGTCGAATCAAAATTTGCCAAAGGGCTTTTGAACGATTGGCAGATTGCCGGAATCGCGGTTTTCCAAAGCGGTTTGCCGTTTTCGATTATTGACAATCCGGGCAACACGGTCATCAGCCGCGCCAATTTCAATCCGGCATTTTCGGGGCAAATCGAATGCGGAAGTTCGGTTTCAAATTGTCTGGCGGCATATTTTAACGCGGGCGCGTTTGTGCCGTCGCGTCCGATTCTTGCCGGAAACACGAGCATCGGCGCGGTCAACAATCCGAATTTTGACGGGAACAATCCGTTCGGCAACACGCCGCGCAATTTCTTAACAGGTCCGGGACAGAAAAACGTCGATTTATCGGTTATCAAATTGATTCCGATAAACGAACGCTTGCGCGGCGAATTTCGCGCCGAATTCTTTAACTTGTTTAATTGGGTAAATTACGCAAACCCCGTAAGCAACATCGCGCTCGGCAATTTTGGACAAATCACCAGCGCATCAACCGGACCGCGTGTGATTCAATTCGGTTTCAAACTGAATTTCTAAACTAAATGAAGTGCAGACATAAATAATTTTATGGGAAATCTTCGGAATAGGTGAAAACTGATAAGTGATAAGTGATAGGTTCAGAAAGTTTATTGAGTTTCAGCAACAATCTATCATCTATCACTTATCACTTATCACTTATTCCGAAGATTAAAACCCGAATTATGGAGAAATTTTATGAGAAATAAATTGCTTTCAGTCGGATTTGTAATAGTTTTTCTTTCGGTCGGTTCGGTTTCGGCGCAGTTGACTTCGCATTTTCAAACTTGGCTAAATGCTAATGGTTACAGCAGTTATAATTTTAACGCAAGCGGCAACAGCTACGGCGGAAAAGCTAATTCGAGCGATACGGTTGTTAATCAACCCGTGATTTTTATTCACGGCAATTCGGATTCGGCACTCGGACAAAGTTCGCTGTTGACGGGTTGGAATTCTTCGATAAATTATTTCGCTTCGCAAGGTTATAAAACTTCGGAAATGTATGCAATGACGTGGGGCGATGCGAATCCTTTGCAATCGGGAAATCAATATCATTCTTTGCCGAATTTGCAGAAAATCCGCGCCTTTATTCAAGCCGTCAAAACTTATACAGGCGCAACGAAAGTTGATGTTGTAACGCATTCGATGGGCGTAACTTTAACGCGCAAAGCGATTTTGGGCGGCAGCGGAAATGATTTGCTGAACGGCGGAAATTATAATCTCGGTTCGCCTCTGACTTCGAGTGTTGACACATTTGTCGGTATTGCGGGCGCAAATCGCGGCTTGGTTTCGTGTTATCAAACCGGCGGCACAACGCCGACTTGCGCCAACACGAACGGACTTTATCCGGGTTATTTATATTTCGGTTTCGTCGTCGGCGTGTCGAATATTCTGACAAATATGAACGCAAGTTCGCATTACGAAGGTGCTTACACATATTCGATTTGGTCAACGGTTGACGAAGTTATCGGCTATGGAAACGTCGTTTATGGACAATACACTTCGCAAATTCCGGCGCAAAACGGCGAAAAAAGATTCACGGCTTATCCTTACGGACACATCAATTCAAAGGATTTAACAGGCTATAATCAATGGCGAATGGTGAAATTTCACGCAATAAATTAGAAATGCAGAAACACGCACGAAGTAAGTGTGAAAAGGCTTGACACACTTACTTCGTGCGTGTTTCTGCAAAAGAAAGATGAATTTATTTTACGAAACTCACGGCGCGGGACAACCTCTGATATTGATTCCGGGTTTTGCTTCGGGCGCGTGGACTTGGTTTTGTCAGACGGAAAAATTAGCAAAAAATTTTCGCGTGATTACGTTTGATCCGCGTGGAATCGGGCAATCGGGAAACGATACAAAAAATCTTTCGCTTGAAACTTTTGTCGAAGATGTCGTGCAGATTCTCGATGATTTGAAAATTGATAAAGCGAATGTTTTGGGGGCGAGTTTTGGCGGATTTGTCGCGCTCGAATTTGCTCTGCGGTTTTCCGAACGAGTTGAAAAACTGATTTTAGCTTGCACAACGGCGGGCGGAAAAAATCACGTTCGCCCCGACATCGAAATTTTGCGTTCGTTCACGCGCAATCCCGAATTTTCGCTCGGCGAACAGATTCGACATTTTTTTCGTCCGGCTTTTACTGAAGAATTTAACGCGGAACACGCCGAAATAGTCGAAAAAGTTTGCGTTTTGCGCGAAGAAAATGACGTTTCAGACGAAACTTATTCAGCACAGTTACAGACAGCTTTTTCGTTTGACGTAGAAGCCAAACTCGGCGAAATAAATCACGAAACCTTGGTTTTGACAGGCGATAAAGACAATCTCGTGCCGATGCAAAATTCGATAAATCTGGCAGAAAACTTGCCGAACGCACGGCTGAAAATCATCAAAGACGGCAGCCATATTTTCTTTGTCGAAAACGCCGACGAGTTTAACGATGAAGTTAAAGAATTTCTTTCTAGTGATGCAGAAACGCGCACGAAGTAAGCGTGCCATCATTGAATTTCAGCACGCTTTACTTCGAGCAAGTTAGCACTTACTTCGAACAAGTTGGCACTGTCATCGAACAAGTTGACACTTACTTCGAGCAAGTTAGCACTTGCATCGTGTAAGTAAGGACTTGCTTCGTAGATAAAATAGTTTGATTTGAAGAAGATTTTATGAGAAACGCAAGAATTTCGGGAACGGGCGTGGCAATTCCCGAAAAAATTATCACAAACGCTGATTTGAGCGCGATGCTCGGCGAAGATATTACCGAATTTGTCGTGAACAATCTCGGAATTCACGAACGGCACGTTCTCGCAGAGGATGAAAGCGCGGCGGATATTGCTTCCGAAGCAGCACAAAATGCTCTGCGCGACGCGGGAATTTCTGCCGAAGAAATTGATTTGATAATCGTTGCGACCGACACGCCCGAATATCTTTCTCCCGGAACTTCCGTCGTTGTTCAGCATCGAATCGGCGCAAAAAATGCCGGAACTTTCGACACCAATTGCGCTTGCGCCGGATTTGTAACGGCTTTCGATACGGCGTGTAAATACATAATCGCCGACGCGAATTATAAAAACATCTTAGTTATCGGCGTTTATGCAATGACGAAGTTTCTTGATTGGACGGAAAAGAAAACCGCGACGATTTTTGCCGACGGCGCAGGTGCAATCGTTTTGCAAGCAGACGAATCAGGCGAAAGCGGTGTGCTTGCTTCAAAACTCGAAGCGATGGGCGAATATAACGATTATCTCGGAATCTTCGCGGGCGGCGCAAAAACTCCGATCACGGCGGAAGTTCTCGAAAACGGTTATTACAACAAAGTTCGTTTCGCCAAACGAACGCCGCCCGAAATCAATTTTGTCGGCTGGCAAAGAATCGTCAAAGAACTTTTGCAAAGAATTGATTTAACGCTCGACGATGTAAATCTGTTTTTGTGGACACAGGTTAATCTTTCGACAATCAAACAAGTGATGTTGGCATTAAATCAGCCGTTCGAGAAAACTCACACGATTATGCAAAAATGGGGCTACACCGGCTCGGCGTGTATCCCGATGGTTTTGCACGATGCGCTTTCTCAAGGCAAATTAAAACGCGGCGACATCATAGTTTTCTGTGCGTCCGGCGGCGGAATAAATATGGCGGCGATGGTCTTTAAATATTGATTTTCGCAACTTAAATTGTTTTGGTTCGTGAGATTTTTACGAGAATAAAAATGAGCGGATTAGATATTTTTTTTTCAGATTTCTTGCCACGGTTGCGGGTTTTTCTTTATGTGGATTTTTAGTTTTTATTTGAGCTTTCCATTTTTGTTACTCGGAATTCCGTTTGGCTGGTTAGTCGGATTTTTGATTTATGTATTGGTTATTTTTGTAATGGTAAAAATGCAAAAGCCCAAAAAGGTCGAAGAAATTAAAACGAAGTCTGAATGAAATTTCAAAACATTTACAGTTTATTTCGCGCACAAACCGCTAAATATCGCGGCGAGAATGTTTTTTATTCGCGTCAAAACGATGTTTGGAAAGCGCAGACTTGGAATGATTTTGAAGAGCAAGTTCACGCATTTGCTTGCGCTTTGTTGGCAAAAGGTTTGACTCGCGGCGCGTCTGTGGCGATTTTGGCAGGAAATGTTCCCGAATGGACAATTGTTGATGTCGCTACGATTGCGGCGGGCGGCGTTGGTGTCGGCATTTATCCGACAAGTTCGGCGGAACAATGTTCATATATTATCAATCATTCGGACGCGGAGTTTGTTTTTGTTGATTCGGTTTATCAGTTGCAGAAAGTTGCGGAAAGTTGCGGAAAGTTGCAGAGAGTTAAAGAGATAATTTGTTTGGAAGAAAGCGAAGACGTGACGAGCTTTAAAGATTTTCTCGCTTTCGGCAAAGAAAATGAAGCGGAGTTTTTATCGCGTGTCGAAGAAATCGGTTTCAATTTGAAATCTGATGAAACGGCGATAATGGTTTACACTTCCGGCACGACCGGACAGCCGAAAGGTGCGATGTTGTCGCATCAATATATCTTGAATTCGGTCGAATCTTTACGCCAATCCGTGCCGATTTTTCACGAAGACGTTTGTTTTTCATACTTGCCGGGTTGCCACGTTGCCGAGCGGATTTCGGGGATTTACAATCGTCTTTACAACGGCACGGCGGCGCATTTTGTTGATGATTTATCGAAACTTTATTCCTATATGTTGGAAGTTGCGCCGACTGTTTTTGCGAGTCTTCCGAGATTTTTTGAGAAGATTTATGCAAAAGTCGTCAGTGAATATGGAAGCGATGCAAGCGAGCAAAATCTGAAAGATGCGTTTGGCGGAAATATTCGTTTATTAACCAGTGGCGGCGCACCGCTTCCGAATGAAATCGCCGCGTTTTTTGCAAAGCGAAATTTGCCGATCTTACAGGCTTACGGTTTGACGGAAAACATCTGCGTTGCGTTTAATACGGTCGAAAACTTGAAATTCGGCACAGTCGGCAAACCAATGCCGATGTGCGAAGTCAAGATTGCCAAAGACGGCGAAATTCTTGTTAAAAGTCCGATGATGTTTTCGGGATATTACAAAGACGCAGAGAAAACCGCTGAAATGTTTGATGAAAACGGTTGGCTGAAAACAGGCGATTTGGGAACTTTAGATGACAACGATTTTCTTCAAATTACGGGACGCAAAAAGGAAATAATCGTGCTTTCTTCAGGCAAAAATGTTGCGCCCGCGTTGGTCGAAAATCTTGTGAAGGAAAATCATCTTATCAGCCAATGTTTTCTCTATGGCGACGGCAAAAGTTTTTGTGTTGCACTAATTACACTCAATCAAACGGAAGCCGAAATGTTTGCGAAAGTTAATAATATTACGTTTGAAACCTTTGCCGATTTGACGAAAAATCAGGCGGTTTATGATTTAATTAAAATAACAATCGAAAGCGCAAATGCACGAGTTTCGTCATCGGAACAGATAAAAAGATTTACAATTTTAGAACGCGATTTTTCGCTCGAAGAAGGTGAAATTACGCCGACTATGAAATTAAAAAGAAATGTCGTCAGCCAAAACTTTGCCGACTTTATTAATAATTTATACGGGTAAATTGGATGCGGTTTAGATTTGCCGCGAATGATTTTTACAGGATTTTATGTTCGGAATAAGTGATAAGTGAAAGGTGAAAGGTGATAAGTAAAGATGTTCCAAACCTATCAGCTATCACTTTTCACATATCACTTATTCCGAATATTTATACATTTTGAAATATATGAAAAAACAATTATTTTCGATTTTATTTATACTGATTTTTGCAATTTCTTTATCAGCGCAAACTGCACCGACTGAAAAAAATGTTACGATTTTCAGCGCGAAAATTCGTTATTTGGAAATGGGCGACGCGGCGAAACCGAAAGTTATTTTGCTTCACGGACTCGGCGCACAGGCTGAATCTTGGCAGTTTAATATCGCGGCAATCGCGCAAAATTATCACGTTATTGCGCTCGATCAAGTCGGTTTCGGGAAATCCGACAAGCCGTTTTTGAAATACAGAATTGCGACTTACACGGATTTTCTCGACAAGTTTATGTCGGAATTAAAGATTGAAAAAGCCTCGCTCGTCGGCAATTCGATGGGCGGTTGGATTGCGGGTTTGATGGCGATTAAATATCCGAACCGTGTTGAAAAAATCGTTTTGGCAGATGCAGCTGGAATTATTCCCGATATGATAAATTCGGACGAAATTTATCGTTTGAATAATTCGACACGCGACGAAATCCGCGCCAATCTGAAACTTATTTTCGCTACGCCCGCGTTTCAAAATAACGAAGCTCTAGTTGATCAATTTATGACGCAAAGAGTCGTCGCAAACGACGGTTACACGATAAATTCAATAATCGAATCAATCAAACGCAAAGAAGATTTCTTGAACAATCGCCTCGCCGAAATCAAAAAACCGACGCTGATTATTTGGGGAAAACAAGACGGCTTGCTTCCGGTTGCCGACGCATACACTTTCAACAAAGGCATCGCCAATTCCGAACTCGTCATTTTCGACAACTGCGGACACGTTCCCCAAGTTGAAAAAGCGTTGGATTTTAATAAGAAGGTTTTAGAATTTTTAGGGAAATAGTTATTGCCCACGAAACACACGAAATACAAGAAAAAAAGAAAGATTTAAAATTTCGCGTGTTTCGCGTGTTTCGCGGGCAAAATATAAATTTATGGATTTGAAAATCGGAGATAATTTCTCCACATCGAAACAAATTACAGACGCGGTTGTTCGCGCTTTTGCCGAGCTTTCAGGCGATTTTAATCCGATTCATTTGGACGAAGAATTTGCCGCAAAAACGCAATTTAAAAAACGAATCGCGCACGGAATGATTTCGGGCGCGTTGATTTCCGCCGTTCTCGGCAATGAATTCAAGGAAAAGAAAATCGTCTATCTTTCACAAACAATGAAGTTTATCGCGCCGGTTTTTATTGATGATACAGTTACGGCAACCGCCACCGTCGTTGACATTCGTGAAGATAAACCGATTATCACAATCGAAACCGTCTGCACCAATCAAGACGGTCAAACGGTCGTCAAAGGCGAAGGGAAAATAATGCTTTTGAGTTAAACTGCGAAATACGCGCGAAATG
>CALMEH010000183.1 GCA_937863115.1 uncultured Acidobacteriota bacterium | reverse complement strand
GCAAACCTTCGCGCCAGCCCGACGCGCCGACAAAGGTTTTCGTATATCCGCCGTATGGTTCGCCGTCCATCCAATATGTCGTGCGCTTGATGTTGTAGATCATTTGCTTGACCTCTCCGTGAAGCAGAGATGTATTAAAGTCGTTCTCTGATAAAATTAACGCCTAATTCTTCTATTCTTTATAATTTTTACTTGACTAGGTAAAATGGTTGGCGTAGGTTTTGGAGCTATATCGTCTTTCTTTAGAACAAATAGTTGCGCTATTGCATCTTCACGATAGCCTCCATCTATAAAAGAAATTCGATTTTTGTCAATCTTTTTCTCTTTGAATAAATAATTTTCTAATCTTTTTATCCAAATCTGCGCTTCATTTTGTTTTGATGTTTTACCAGCATATACAATGACATACCCTTTTCTGTTTATAGAGTCTTTAAGAAAATCTGCGAAATAATCAAGATCAGATTTATTCCAATAAATTTTTGAATTACTCAAATAAGTATGTAACAGTAGATAGTCATTATCTTGAGCGGGTGGTCTTTTAGTTTTACTTATTTCGAGTGCTTGTTGAATATTTGTATCCAACTCTTTAATAAGGCAATTTGGTAATTTGGCTGGTTTTGGAAAGTAAAATATTAAGGTAACGGCTCTTTTCTCGCCAAAAGTTTTTTCTACTACAGAAATGCCGACAGCGGAATTAATATAAGTAAATTGATCGGACGATTTTAATGCTTCAACGTAATCATCAAAATCTATGCCTAATATCTCTTTTGCAGAAAACTCAAGTTTTGGAGAATCTTTAATTTGAATTAAGGTTTCAGATGAAAGACCTAGCTGCTTCTGCTCCAACTCACTACAACTACCATTATAAAATTTGAAATTAATTAATCTATTTGGTAAGTCGTATTGAATACTCCCATCACTCAAGATTTCTACTTTTTTATCTTTCAAAATTCGTAATATATCATCTCGTTTTGACTCAGCAGGTATTATCTCAGCCAAGTTCTGAGTAAATACTTTGCTTACTGTAAAAAACAAAGCGATAGTAAAAAAAGCTAATTTAATCATTATTGTCCTCTCCACCAGTTTGAAAATTCCTTGAAGGTAAATCCGCAATGTTTTTGTAAATCTAGAATACTATCCCAATTCATACTGGCAATAACTGGCGTTGTAGAACGAGGAAAAGTTTGAGGTTGTTCACCAGCGGCATAAAGTTTATCTTGCATTCCAATATCTCCAACTCCATTAAATGCAACGTGAATAAGCTCGTGAATTAAAGTATTCAAGATAGACTGTGTGTTTTCAAATGAAGCCTGTAAGTTATTGTAGTTCCATTGCCGCTTGTTAGCAAAACTTATACGTGCCCCCCAATTTTCATTTACACCACCGCCCGCTAGTCCCCCGTATGGTGTTTCGGTAAATGAAAAGCCACCCTGTATTCTAACTAAATCAAAAGTCCTTAATAAATTATCTCCACCCACATATTTATTTATAAATTCTTGACATCCCGGACGTGCTAATGCTTCTGCAAGCAATTTACGCCAGAAATCAACCAAATCATCTTCTGCTTTTTTGTCCCCAGTCCTTGATTGCCAAAAAGCATCTTCACCCGTATATTTTAATACTTGAACACCTTCATTTATTAATGCTCCGGTTGCACCATTTAATTTTGCTAAATCTGTATCATCTGGAAACTCAACGCTTCGTCCCCCAGGTCTATTTTTTAATGTAGGTTTAGTTAATCTCGGTGATATAGCTCCATTTCCAATATAGCGAGATTTTTCAGGAAGAAACCCGCTATAACCATCAGCGAACGCTCTGAAAAACGCACGTTGTTTTTCACCTCGATAAATTACCTGCTCAAATTGTTTGAACGGTCCGATTACACCAACACCATTTTCTAATAATGGTAGAGCCTCTGAACAATTAACCAACATCCAATCCTTCATACAGCCAAATTCGGGATTGCTGATACTTCCGCCTTGCTTGTAATTCGGCATCGGAAATTCTTCCGGTTCTTGTGCTGGCACACTCACGCCCATCGCCCCAATGTCGCTTCTGCCTTGTCCATACGGGCTGATTTCGCCGTCAGATTTAGTTTGCATTTCGCTTGCCGTGATTGGGTCGGTTTGTTTGAACACGACTTGATCATTGTCGTTTCCGCCCCAAGTCTGTTCAGCAATTACCGAACTTCCTTGATAAACGAAGGTTTGATATTTGCCGCCTGTTTGATTTAATGTTGTAATCTT
>CALMEH010000182.1 GCA_937863115.1 uncultured Acidobacteriota bacterium | reverse complement strand
ACGCCCGACATTTTCGCGCCGCAAACCTTCAATCCGGCGTGCGCGGCTTGTTTGATAATTTCAGTCGCCGCAACCGTTTTGCCCGAATTCATACAAGTTCCCGCAACAACGACAATCGGCGCAGATTCATTGAGAAAATTCGTCGGTTTGAGCGCATTTTTCGCAATGTTCAGAATTTGCAACGAAAACCCGTCCGCTACCGCAGACGGTTCTGACACTACGACTCCTAAAACTTCAACTTCGATTGCGTCCGAAAGCGACGAATGATGACCTTTGCAGATGCCGATAACGCCGCCCATATTTAGCAGATGAAGTTTATCGCCGGCTTTTACACTTTCGGGAACGTCGCCGACAAAACCTTTTAGCGCACGGCGTTTGCCGAGAACTCCGATTAAAATATCGTTGCGATTAATTTTCGCAAGTCGTCCGCTCGGAAGTTCGAGATTGCCGTAAGTTACCGATTCGCTCAAGGCGCGAACGACAACGACATCGCCCCCTTTCGGTGCGAGATTCTCTGAAATTACCGCAACTTTTTTCGTCAAATTTAACGGCGAAGTTGCCGAACCGATTTTGTCTGCTTCTAAAAATTTCATTGCTTTTTACCTTAAAAACATTAAGATTTTGCCTGCGAAACATACGAAAGAAACAAAAATAAGAAATTTTTCGGTTTTAACTTTCGTTCTTTTCGTCTGTTTCGCAGGCAAAAATCTTCTAAGAAGCTGTTTGAAAACTTAAATAAGACTGAGAATTTAACCACGAATCAACACGAAAAGACACGAAACAAGATAAAATTTTGCAATGTTTGTGTATTTTCCTGTATGTTCGTGGTTAAAAAGTCTTAAGTTCGAGTTTTCAAACAGCTTCTAAGAATCTTTGAAAATCCCCCAGATTTTTTTCATTGCGGATTTTTGCGTTTTGGCATCTTTGACAGCGATAAAAATGGTGTCGTCCCCGGCGATTGTGCCGACGATTTCTACGATTTTGGCGCGGTCGATTTGAACGGCAACTGCCGAAGCCAAGCCGCTTTCGCATCGAGCGACAATCAGATTTGTTCCCGCAGTTTCCAAACCGACGAAGCCGAAACGTGCATCAGTTTTATTCGGAATTGCATAAAACTTCCCTTTTTTGACAATTCCGAGCTCGTCCAAATCTCGCGACACGCTCGATTGTGTCGCTTCAAATCCTGATTCTGAAAGCAAATTTGTTAATTCGCTCTGTGTTTCGATGTTTTTTGCGTTGATTAAATTTAAGATCGCTTCTTGTCGTTCTGCCTTAACCATAACGAATTTAATTAAACCATTTATGCAATAATATTGCAAAGTCGTTGCATAGATGAATAAACCGTTAATATTGGTTGTATTTTTTTGTTATATTAAATTACGTCAAAAAGAAGAATAAAATTAAACCACGAATTAACACAAAAACACACGAAAGCAAGATTATTTTTCGTGTGTTTTTGTGTTAATTCGTGGTTTATAAACTTTCTGACTTTAGCGAACTTCTTCGACGAAGGTTACGCGATTTATTTCGTGGAGTGTGGTTTGTCCTTTGAAAACTTTCTTCACTGCCGCCGCTCGCAAACTCGAAAGTCCTTCTTTTTCAGCGGCGCGGCGGATTTCCGAACCGGGACGGCGTTCGATGATCATTTCGCGGATTTTATCGGACATATCCAAAAGCTCGTGAATCGCCGTTCTGCCGCGATAACCCGTGTGATTGCAGGCATCACAACCGACGCTCATAAAAAATGTGTGGTTATTTTTGAGTTCGGGAAGCAACCCCGAAATCGCAAATTCTTCGTCCGTGGGAATATATGCCCGTTTGCAGGTCGCGCAGAGTTTCCGAACCAATCTTTGCGCCAAAACACAGTTGAGCGCGGCAACGAAATTATACAAATCCACGTTCATATTCAGAAAACGCCCAATAACGTCAATCACGTTGTTAGCGTGAACCGTCGTGAAAACAAGGTGTCCGGTGAGCGCG
>CALMEH010000181.1 GCA_937863115.1 uncultured Acidobacteriota bacterium | reverse complement strand
AAATTCAAACTCGAAGTAAAAGTTGATGTCAACGGCGACGGAATTTATGACGATAAAGAGTTTATCGTTCAACATCGTCCGTTTTTTACGACTCCGAAGGAAGAAAAAACTAAAAAGTAACCCATAAAATTTATGAATCGCAAACATTTATTATTTCTTTTGACTTTTACGCTTGCTTTTGTGATTGGAACTACTTGTGTTTCAACGGATTGGAGCGATTTTAGTCCGAAAGGTGGAGATAAGTGCAGAACTTAAATCGAAGGCAGAAACGCGCACGAAGTAAGCGTGTCGTGTTTTCTTCACGCTTACTTCGTGCGCGTTTCTGCAAATTTAAACTCCATAAATCTTCAACTTAAACTCATCATTTGAAGTATAAATCTCGGCGCGTTTGCCCGAAAATCGGCGCGACTGTTTAAGAATCATCGGCAAGCCGCCTTTTGGGATGCTTGTGCCGTATTCACGTTTTTGGAAAATGGCGGCGATTTGCGGGTTGATGCGTTGCGTAATGCCGTAGCGAATAGCGCGTGAAGCGGGCGGAACGAATCCGTTTGTGCGGCGCGGGTTTGTAAATTCGATTAAATTATCGTAAATCAAAACGCGCGAAGGAATGTCGCGCAAAGCAAGATCACGGTGCATCAGCAAATTTGCAACGGCTTCGCGGACAGCGTAGAGATGATAATTTGCCCGCGAAACAATCGGCGAATCTTGTTTTGATTTTTTCGGTGTGTTTTTCGGTAAATCGCAATAGCGTTCGATAAATTGCAGAATCGCTTCGTAAATTGTCAAAAGATTTCCGTTAAGTTCCTGTGTTTCCACGACTTGCGCGTTTCCGTTCTCGCCCGAATAACGCGCCACTGTAACTTTTGAACGCGGAATAAGTTCAGCCACACGCTCGTTTTTGCCGAAAAGTAGAACGCCCGCAACCGTCGGGATAAAATCTTCCGAACCGCCAACGGCAAGCAGTAAATCCTTCTTCAAAAAATCGGCAGTTTGATAAATATTATTGCCCAACACATCGTCTTCAAATTCATTTGCAAAACTCCACAGCAAACCGTCGTCAAAATCGTTTTCGGTCGCGGACGAAAGCGGAATATTTTCAAACGAAAGCGGACGAATTTCATCGAGCCAATTTGAAAGTTCGAGCCGTGAAACTTCGCGTTTTTCCGCGCCGATTCGCATATAAAATCTACCGTCGTGCGTGCGATACGGCGGACGTTTGCCTTCGACATCGAGAACGACAATGCGCCGCCCGTTGTCAAAAGCAATTGTGTCGAGAATCGGAATTATTGGCGGATAAATATCTTCGCGGCAAATTCTGCCAAGTTCATCGCGAACGCTTTCAGGATTCAAAAGTCCTTCAACGCGAAGCTGATCCGTAACGCCGAAAATCATTGTTCCGCCGGCGGTATTTGCCAGTGCGACAATGCCTTGCGCGATTTTTTCGGGATTTGAAAGTTTGACTTTGAGTTCGAGAAAAGTGTCTTCGCCGCCGCGAATCAGACGTAAAAGCTCGCTACGCGTAGTCGTCGGCGCGGGCGTGTTGAGAATGTATTCGTGAAAAGAACGGTCGCTTTGTTGTTCAAACCGTTGGCTGTTGCGAAATTTTCTGCGCGGCATTTTATTACTCGTGTTATTTATGTCAAGACGGCACACGCTCCAAGCCGCCCGAATGATTTTTTCTGAAAATCATTACCGGAATTTTCAACTCTTTTTATTGAAACATTTAAAAGTGAAAAAGTGAAAATGAGGAAAAGTGAAAAGAATTTGAAGTGTTAAAGCAGGTTGAATGCAATAAACAAAACTTTTTGGACGTTTGTTTTCACTTTTTCACTTTTTCACCTTATACTAATTTCGTTCTTTCTATTTTAAACCGGTAACAATAAAACAAGTGGAAACCGAAATTGTAACAGCTTACGTCAGCATCGGCTCTAATTTGGGCGACCGTGCAGGGAATTTACTGCTGGCGGTGCGCGGACTTATGGAAGCGAGTTTTTGCGTTAATAAACTTTCTGCCGTTTATGAAACTGAACCGCATGGCGTTGAAAATCAGCCGCCGTTTTTGAATATGGTTGCCGAAATAAATTTGACGAGCATTTCGGCTTCGCAAATGATGGCGCGAATGCTCCGCATCGAATATCTTTTGGGCAGACGCGAAAAAATGGAGAAAAAACCGCGCACGGTTGATTTAGATTTGTTGCTTTTTGGCTCATACACTTGCGAAACCGATTTTCTGACTTTGCCGCATCCGCGAATGCCAGAACGCCGATTCGTTTTAACTCCTTTGACAGAAATCGCGCCGCATCTCATTCATCCCCAAACGCAAAAAACAATGACAGAGATGCTTGCTTTATCGGACGATTTTTCAATCGTTAAACGCTGGAATCCAAATCCCAAAACGGAAAGTATAAATTCAAAAGTTATCTTAAAATCAAAAGTGCAAGACGCTTGAAAAAGTGAAAAGTGAAAATTAAGTTCATTCACTATTCACTATTCACTATTCACTAAAATATGGCATATTTACAACCTGATAAACCCGATAAAATTTATTTACCCGCCATCAAAGCGGCAAAGGAAAAAGGCGAAAAACTTGTTTGCCTGACGGCGTATGATTATCCTACGGCGCGAATTGTTGACGAAGCCGGTGCGGATATGATTCTCGTCGGCGATTCAATCGGCAACGTGATTTACGGCTACGGAAACACGATTCCGGTTTCGTTAAAAGAAATCGAATCGGCTTTAATCGCCGTCAAACGCGGCACGGAACGCGCAATGGTCGTGGCAGATTTGCCCTACGGAACATATCACGTTTCATCCCGCGAAACCGTGCGAAATGCTTTGAAATTGATGAAACACGGCGGCGCGGAAGCCATTAAATTAGAAGGCGGAAGCAATCGCGTCAAACTTGTAAAACGTCTGGTTGATGAAGAAATTCCGGTCGTCGCGCATATCGGACTTACGCCGCAATCGGTTTATAAACTCGGCGGTTATCGCGTCCAAGGGCGCACGCCGGACGCAGCAAAACGCTTAATCGAAGACGCAAAACTTTTGGAAGAAGCGGGCGCGTTTGCAATAGTTTTAGAATTAGTTCCGCGCGAAGTAGCCGAAATTATCACAAAAGAACTAAAAATTTCGACAATCGGCATCGGCGCAGGACTCGAATGCGACATTCAAGTTCTGGTTTTGCACGATTTGGTTGGAATGACTTTCGGCAGACAACCGCGCTTTGTGCGCCAATATGCAAACTTGCGCGAAGTAATGACCGGCGCAATCCAAAATTGGATGGCGGACGTGAAATCCGGCGAATATCCAAACGAAAAAGAATCTTACGGTTTGACCGAAGAAACCAAAAAAGAATTGGAAATCGGCTAAAATTTTGCTAATTTTTTAATTGCTACGAAACATTAATCAATGGAAATAATCAATCGTCGGGCAAGAATGATTTCACTGACGCGCAAACTTCGGCGTGACAATAAAACTATTGGTTTTGTGCCGACGATGGGAGCGTTGCACGAAGGTCATATTTCTCTAGTTGCCGAAGCGCGGCAGATGTGCGATGTCGTGATTGTTTCGATTTTTGTTAATCCGACACAGTTTAATGATAAGAAAGATTTGGAAAAATATCCGCGCGATTTGACGGCAGATGCGGCTTATTTGGCGGAATATCAGGTTGATTATATTTTTGCGCCTGATGAACACGAAATTTACGGCGAAAATTTTGCGACTTATGTTTATGTCGAAGGTTTGTCCGAAACGCTTGAGGGCGCGTCGCGTCCGGGACATTTTCGCGGCGTGGCGACGGTTGTAACGATTCTTTTTAATACAATTCGACCGGATTTTGCTTATTTCGGACAGAAAGATGCACAACAAGTTGCCGTAATTAAACGGCTTACGACCGATTTGGGATTTGATACGGAAATTGTCGTAATGCCGATAATCCGCGAAGAAAACGGTTTGGCAATGTCTTCTCGAAATGCGCTTTTGTCGGCGGAAGAGCGCGAAAAGGCAACCATAATTTATCAGGCTTTACGAGATGCAAAAATCGCATTGCGTAACGGTGAACGAAATGCTTCAATTTTAGCGGAAATCGTGCGTCAAAAGGTTGAAAGCGAACCGCTCGCCCAGTTTGATTATGTAGCGATTGTTGATAATGAAACACTCGAAACTGTTGAAAAAATTGGAGAAACTGCCATTTTGATTGCGGTTGCGGCACGTTTCGGAAACGTCAGATTGATTGATAATACGATTTTAAACCGAAGACAGTAATTTGGCATCAAGTTTGCATCTAAATTAAGCGAGTTTCAAATTTTGAGATTCAAATTATATGAAAAACATTAAATCAATTTTGGCGAGTTTAGGCTTCTTAGTTGTTTTCACGTTGAGCGTTTCAGCGCAAACGAATTTGACTGCGCTTGACAGTTCAAAAGTGAATGTCGAAGGTCAAAAAGGCAAAGTTGTTGTTTTGGCAATCGGCGCAATTTGGCTTCCTTTATCGAAAGAACAAGTCGCGATTACCAATAAATTGGCGAAAAAATATGCCGGAAGCGATGTTGCGGTTTATTTCGTAACAACCGATTCGGCAAACGCCAAATCGAAAAATTACGCTTCGGACGCGGAAATTTCGACTTTTGTAACACGAAACAAATTAACTGTTTCAGTTTTACGCGATTCGGACGGCGCACAAACTGTTAAAAAATTCGACGTTGACCAACTTCCATCGTTTGTTGTCTTAGACCAAAACGGCAAAGTTGCCCAAGTTTTCGGCGGCATTGACACCGATCCGAAAAACGATCTTTCGGCGAAAATTTCGCAAACGATTGATAAACTTTTGTAAGGTTTCAAAAACGAATTTCAAAAAGACGAGCTAAATAGGCTCGTCTTTTTTATTTTGTTTAAGCGAAAATTTATCAATACGAAAAGCCGGAATTATGGCGTAAATTGTGAGGAATATGATTATTAGAGAAGGAATTGCGGTGAAAAAAACGGCGGTAAGCCAATTTCTTCGTGAGTAGTTTTGCTCGAACAAATCGTAGAGTTTTAGAAATATCGGCGCGACTCCGATTAATGAAATCAAAATTAGAAAAAATCCGCTAACAATACCGCGTCGCATCAAAATTATTCCTTGCGCGAGGAATTGACCGCAAACATAGACGAAAGCATAAAAAATAAGCGAAACGATGAGAAAAAATCCGATGTGTTGGACGATTTCCCAAAACGACTTCACAGATTCGGGCAAAAGTATCCAAACTATCGAAGTAGATAAAAGTGTCAAACCGATTGCGCTGAC
This sequence comes from uncultured Acidobacteriota bacterium, assembly GCA_937863115.1. Classification (GTDB taxonomy): domain Bacteria; phylum Acidobacteriota; class Blastocatellia; order Pyrinomonadales; family Pyrinomonadaceae; genus CALMEH01. The sequence goes on along the minus strand of CALMEH010000181.1, from coordinate 1,047 downwards.
AACCATTGAAATCGGATTGATTTGAGCCGCTAAACTCCAGTTAAATTCTTTGTTCTTGCTGATTTTTTCTTTCAAATACCAACCGAAACCAAACAAAAACGCACTGCCGAAAAAACTACCCCAAGCAAAAAAAGGGACATTTTTGAAAATGTAGATAACGCCGAATCTGATACCGATAATGATGATACTAATCAAAATGCCAATGACCAAAATTAACGGTAAAAATAGCACCCAATTATATTCATCCCAAAATTTTCTTAACCAATTCATAAACCAGATTTATCGGTAAACCGACGACATTCCAATAATCGCCTTCGATTTTTTCGATGAAAAGCGCGGCTTGCGCTTGCACGGCGTAAGCTCCGGCTTTGTCCAAAGGTTCGCCGAAATTTACCAGAAAATCAATTTCAACATCTGACATTTCCGCAAATTTTACGCGAGTTCGTTGCAAACCGACTTTCGTAATTCGTAATTCGTAATTCGTAATTTCAATCAAAGCGACTCCCGTCAAAACTTCGTGCCAATTACCCGAAAGCAATTTAATCATTCGTTTTGCATCATCAAAATCTACGGGCTTTCCGATAATTCGATTGTTAATTACGACCGTCGTATCTGCTCCAAGAACGATTGCGTTTTCATATCTTGCACCGATAAATTCAGCTTTTTCACGCGCTAATCTTTGCACATAATCTTCTGGTTTCTCATTTAAAAATTCGGTTTCGTCAATATCTGCCGAATCTTTCGTAAATTCCCAACCGACCGAAGTCAAAATTTCCGCACGTCGCGGACTGCCCGAGGCTAAAATCAATTTTGGAAGTTTCATAAAATCGTTCTATGATTGTAGATGGTTAGTTTGGAATTTGGAATTTGGAATTTGGAATTTATGAGATGAACGAATTATTTCGCGCTTTGCCTGCGCTGATGAAAGAATTTGAAGATAATGAAACCGTGCGCGAAGCCGTAGTTTTTGCCGCGTGGCGTAAAATTGCGGGCGATGCATTGAGATTTTCGGCAGTTCCGGCACAACTATCGGGAAAGCGTCTGACA
>CALMEH010000180.1 GCA_937863115.1 uncultured Acidobacteriota bacterium | reverse complement strand
GATTAAAGCGGAAATTTCTCACCGGATAAGCGATTTTTCCTTTTTCGATGAACCAGATTCCGTCGCGTGTTAAGCCCGTCGAACTCGCCGTGCGCGGGTCGGTGGCGCGGATATACCAAAAACGGCTGATGAGCAAACCTTTTTCGGTCGAAGCGAGCATTTCTTCGACGCTCGAGGCTTTTCCGCTCGATTCCATGATCGTATTGACCGGTCCGGGCGTTGGCGCGACATTTTTTTGTTTCGCCCAAAAGCGGTTATAAATCAAATTTTCAAGCACTCCGTTCTTAATTAAATAAATTTTCTCCGCCGGAATTCCGCCTTGCGCCGACGGCGAAGCAGGAAGTTCGGCGTTCCAAGGATCGCTGTAAATATTTATTCTTTCATCGAAGATCTTTTGTCCGAGCTTGGTTTTTCCACCCGCCAGCGAATACGGACTGCGACCTTCTTCGGCAGAACGCGCATTAAATTGAAACGCCAAACCGCCGAGCAAATCGGCAACGGCTTGCGGTTCTAAAATCACGGTATAAATTCCCGGTTCAACCGTTTTCGTGTTGCGTCCTTCGATAGCTTTGCGGATTGATTCTTTGGCGATTCGTGCAGTATCGAGCCGATTAATATCGAAATGATTTCGCGCAAAATAACCCGAACTCGTGCCGTCCGGCATTCGCGCCGTTACCGAAAGACCGACGACTGTGCGTTTTTCAAATCCGAAATTTTTATTTTTCGTCGCAAAGGCTTCAGCAATCGCCCGCGTTTGATGAAAACCTGCGCTGATAACTTTTTCCTTCTCGCTTTGTTTCAAAATATCGCCGATTTGTTTAGCGCGATTCGTTAGCGAAAGATTTGCGGTTGCTTCGACGTAACCGTTGGAAGGTTTGTAAGTTTGTGCGCCAAGCGTCGGAAGATATTCGCGGTCAACGGGCGAGATTTCGGCGACTTGTTCGGCTTGTTCGACCATCGCCTTCAAGCTCGCGTCGCTCAAATCCGTCGTCGAGGACGCGCCGCGCTTTCCTTTAATCCAAACTGTAATATTCGCGCCGCGTTCGATGGTGTTGCCGCTCGTCAAAAAAGCATTATGGGCAAAACGCAAATGCGAAGTTTTCTCGCTCGAAACGGAAACTTGCGCGTCGTCGGCTTTGACATAGGAAAGAATCTTATCGGTAATTTCTCTGGCTTCTTTTTCGGTTAATAACATAATTTTGTTCCTGACTGGAGCGCAAGCGTCTCGCTTGCAACGCGCGTTCAAGGCTTTGCGAGAACAGACGCGACTCGCTCAATCAAATTCAACTTGGCGATCAATAAAGTTTTTCGCGCCTGTCCTTGCTTCGCTCGGACGCGCGGGCAAGCGAGACGCTTGCGCTCCAGTCTTTGCGCTTCAGTCTTAGCTTGCCGTATTCAAAACATTTATATTCCTAAATCTTGCGACGGGACAGCCGTGCGAGACGGCGTTTGATTGTCCGGGTTCGCCTTTGCCGTCGTTGAAAGTTCCGGGCAAAAGATATGTATTTTCGCCGCCGAGCGCGTCGCAGGCGTTCCAAAAATCAGTCGTGCGCGATTGATACGCGACATCTTTCAGCATTCCGACGACTTTGCCGTTTTTGATTTCCCAAAACGTCTGACCGCCGAATTGGAAATTGTAACGCTGTTGATCGATCGAATAACTGCCGCGTCCGTGAATCATAATTCCTTTTTCAACGCCCGAAATTAAATCTTCGGCAGTCGTTTTATCCTTCGACGGTGCAAGCGAAACATTCGGCATACGCGGAAACGGAACGCTCGACCAACTATCGGCGTGAAGACAGCCACGCGAAGATTTTTCGCCGATAAGCGGAGCTAAATCGCGCGTCGTTTGCCAACCGACGAATTTCCCGTCTTTGACCAAATCCCATTTTTGTCCGGCAACGCCTTCATCGTCCCAACCGACGGTTGCCAATCCGTTTTTCTGAGTTCTATCGGCAAAGAAATTGACTATCTTCGAGCCGAATTGCAATTTATTTGTTTTATCGGGCGTGAGAAAAGAAGTTCCCGCGTAATTTGCTTCCCACAAAAGAGCGCGATCGAGTTCGGTCGAATGTCCGACAGATTCGTGAATCGTCAAAAAAAGATGCGACGGATGCAAAACCAAATCAAATTTTCCGGCTTCGACAGGCTTTGCTTTTAATTTCTCGACAGCTTCTTCGCCCGCTTGTTTCGCTTCGCCGATCCAATCGTAACTTTTTGTGTATTCGTAACCGATAAGTTGCGCTTGAGCCAACGCACTGCGCGTCTGAAAATCGCCCGAAGCAACCGCCGTAACCGTAAAATTCGGCAAACCGCGAATCAAATATTGTTCTGTTCGCGTGCCGTCCGAAGTCGCCAAGAATTTCTGCTCGTTCACCCAAGCGAGCGACGAATTAACAAAATTCACGCCTTTAGTCGAGAGTGCGGCTTCGTTCATTTTCATCAAAAACTGAATTTTTTCGTCAACCGGAACATCGAACGGATCGCGCTCGAACGAACTTTTCCAATTTCCCGAAACCTTCGGCGCGGGCGCGAGTTTTATCGGTTTTGTCTGAAACGCGGAATTTGCTTTGGCAATTTCAATCGCTTCTTTTGTAACGCGCTCGACTTCTTCCGCCGTCAACATCGGACTCGCGGCAAAGCCCCAAGTTCCTTTAACCAAAACACGCACGCCGAAACCGAAATTTTGTCCGCGCGAAACATTCAAAACCTGTTTTTCCCGCGTCGCAATCGTTTCCAAGCGATACCGATTGATACGAATATCGGCATATTCCGCACCGAGTTTTTTCGCCAAAGAAAGCGCGGCATCCGCCAATTTGTTTTTATCAACTTCGGGCAAAGGCGCATTCGTCAAATCAGCCGAATAAACCCAACTCGGCAAAGCCAAAGTGCCGAGCGCAAAACTCGCCGTCTTCAAAAAATCGCGTCGGGAAAATGTCATAAAATTTTACAAAACCTCGCCTGATTAAAAGTAGAAAAGATAAGAATTGAATTAGTTTTAATTTATATTTTGAGACGCGCTGTGTCAAGAATTTAAAAATAAAAGTATTGTCCTAATTCTGTGGTGCTGAAAATACTTAACCACGAAATAACACAAAATGACACGAAAGAAATCAATAAATTCGTGTGATTTTGTGTTATTTCGTGGTTAATTTCCAAACTCCACAGAATTAGGACACCACCAAAATAAAAAGCGGAGTAGATGTAGCCTATCTCCCCCGCCATTGTATTTGCAAATGTCAGAATCGAACTGACATCCAATTGTTTTTCAGGCAATTGCTCTACCATTGAGCTAATTTGCTCCGGCTATTTGAGAATCCAACGACGTTTAATGTCAATCTTTAGTTCTGAGTGTCATCGCTCTACCATTGAGCTACGTCTCCATAAATAATTTTGGCGGAGACGGCGGGACTTGAACACCGCAACAACGACAAGTTTGTATTGACAGTTTGAGATGGATTCAAACCGAGGTTTTCAACTTCTTGGAATAATTTGAGTTTAATAGTTTCGGATGTTTTACATCTGCGTCTGCCAATTCCGCCACCTTCGCGTAAAGATTTTTTGTAATGCGAAGAGCAGGATTCGAACCTGCAAGAAACTTTTTTTTCAACTTCAGCTTAAGATTCAGCTTATCCAAGTTGAGCCAAACGGCTCAGATGAAAGATTATCCGAAAATAATCTCTCAATCAACCGTTTAAGCGAAAATATAACTTAAAATATCCGCGCCGACTTTCTTTTCCGGTGCTTCGACCGAATTGGCTTCTTCACGCGCCGATTTTACGGCGGACAAAACCGTTTCGATTTTTTCGAGCAGTTTGCGCCTGTCGCCGCGTGTAATCGCGCCCGATTGTTTGACTTGATTCCAATAACCGACAATTACGTCTTTCGTAATAAGTTGCGTCTGCGCCGGATGTTTTTCGGTCGCATCATAAAGCACGATTGCTTCTTGAACCTTTGCCGTGCGATGCGTTTTCGTCGGTTCGGTTTTGAAAAGTCCGGTCGCTTCTTCCTTACGCCAATCGTCCGATTCGTCGAGCGTCGGCATTTTATCAACAAATGTCCGCAAATCAGTAAGTTGTTTTTCCAAAAACAAAAGATACGGCACGGGCGCATCTTTGACCAAAACATTTCCGCCGACGGTTACATCGGCTTTTGCTTCGACATTGGCAAAATCCTTTGTCGCAGTAATATCGAGAAATTCGGTGAAAAGTTTTTTCGTTTCCGACAAAACATCGTCTGAACGCATCAGAACTTTTTTCTGTTCGGGCGGAAACTGTTCGCTGCCTTCTTCTTTAGGTTCGTAAGTTTTGCTGAAACCGTAATACAAATCGGCTTTTTGAGCGTTTTTGTGCAATTCGGTAATCGCCGAATAAAGACGATTTTTCGCGCCTTTTTCAACCGCAATAATTTGATTGAGTTTTTGTGTCATGAGTTTTAAATCTCCTTAATTTTATTCATTCGTTCATTTAAACGAGGAATATTTTTACCACAACAAGACTCGAATTGGCAAACTTAATGATTTATGTGGAAATATTCGGAATAGCTGAAAACTGAAAGCGAATAGCTGATAATTTTTTCTCCGCAACTGTGGCGTTTCTTAAATTATCAGCTATTCGCTATTCGCTTTCAGTTATTCCGAAAGTTTGATTTAGAGTTTTATTCAAACACTTTATTAACCGGCGTAATCGTAACATCAGCCGCTTTGACCGCGATCGGGAATGTGCCGATGATTTTGTCTTCAGCTAAAACGTCCGCCGGTTTCGGCGATGCGTAAGAAATCGTTCCGGTTTTGTTATCGACGATTTCTTTTTTCAAGCCTTCGGCATCTTTCGTAACCATTACGACGCGCATTTTATTGCTTGTCAGATGTTTTTTGATCGCCGCGTTCACATCTGCCAAAGTCAATTTCGACAGCGCGGTTTTCATATATTCGTTGTAGTTTCCGATGCCGTAGTAACGCGAATCGAGCGCGTAACCGAGTTCGGCATCTTTCGTCTGCGTTAAAATATTGACGTATTTCATCAAAAACGCACGTGTTTCATCAAAAGTTTTTTGATCAATGCCGTTTTTGATTAACTTGTCATATTCATAAAGCGCGGCGCGAAACGTGAAATTTGCGTTTTGCGGCTCGACGGGACGAATCCACATCTGAAAAATCTGCGATTGTCTGGCTAAATTTGCATCAGGTTCAAACTGAAACATTCCGCGCGGAAAATATTCGATATATGCGTAATCGCCGTAATTCAAACCGCGAACTTCGCGGATTCTGCCGTAAAGATAACTGCTCGACGAACGATGTTGTCCGAAATACGAAGCCACGAGCGCAAGCGCAGGAAAATCTTTATGTCCGCGTTTCACATCAATCTGAAAGCCCATCGAAATCGCCGTTGCACGAGTTTCGCGTTGGACAATATCAATTTTCATTCCGTTTGAAAGCACGGGAGCGGGAATTGTTTTCAGTCCTGTTTTACCTTTCGGTAATTTCGCAAAATCTTTGTCCATTTGCGACGTAAATTTAGTATCAAATCCGCCCGACATTCCGATGACTAAATTCGCTTGAGTATAATTTTTTGCGTAAAAATCTTTCACGTCTTGAATCGTCAATTTTTCGAGCGATGAGATCGTGCCAACCGAATGATGTTCGTATGGCGTTCCGGCATAAATTATATTGTAAAGCCGTTCTTTACCGAGTTCTTCGTCGTTGCTTTGGCGCAAATTCGTTTTCAGAAAATCCATCTGATTATCTTTGATACGCTTGAAATCATCTTCACGAAAACCGGGTTCGAGAAGCATTTGACGAATGATTTCATAATATTCGGCGCGTTTGTCATTGTGAATTTGTCCGACAAAAGTCGTCATTTCCTTATCAACTTGCGAACCGAAACCAGCCGCCATCGGATAAAATTTTCCAACGATTTCATCGTAAGTCATTTTTTGGCTTCCGCCCTGCGCGATCATCGTAGATGTCAAATCCGCCAAACCTTCCTTACCTTTCGGATCGTCTGCGGAACCTGTCATAAACTGTATCCGAAACGTAACAATCGGCGATTTGCTCGGTTGTAAAACTGCTGCAATCTTCATATTTTTCTGTGCAAAAACCGGCATCGAAACCGCAAGTAATAAAATCACAGCAAGAAATTTGTAATTTGTAATTCGTAATTCGTAATTTTTCATTATTTCGCGTCTCCTTTTTTCGTTGCCAAAGTAATCACGGTTTGATTCGTGTCTTTGAAATATTTTTCCGCATACATTTTAATATCTTGCGGCGTTATTGAATCGTAAAGCGCGAAAACTTTGTCGATTGTGTCGGGCGAACGGCGCAGAGAAACGAATCTGGCAAGCGTTCCCGCGATCGCATCGTTTGAATCCATTCCCATCACGAATCCGTAACGCTGACGCGAACGAGTTTCATCCAATTGTTTTTGCGGAATTAATTCCTTCGTGAACTTCATATAAGTTTTGATGATTTCGTCGCGGACGTAATTCAAATCTTTTTCGTCTTTGACCTGCGCCCAAACGCTGAAAAGTTCGGGGTCAATTTTGTTGTCAAAACTCGGCGAAACCCAGACAGCTTTTTGTTCCTGCAAAACAAGTTTTTGATAAAGCTCGGAATTTTCGCCGAAAACGATTCCCGAAAGCAAATCGAGCGCGGCGGCATCTTTTTCAGTTTCCGAAAAAGCCGGAGCGCGATAAGCAACCGAAACGTAAGGCAAAGTCGGCGATGCCCATTCGATATGTTTGCTTCGCGCTTTATCTTGCGGTTTTTCAGATGTAATCGTCGTTTTATAATCGCCGCGTTTCCAATCGCTGAAATATTTCTTCACCATTGCCGAAACTTGCGCTTCATTTATATCGCCGACAACAACAATCGTCGTATTTTCGGGGCGATAAAAACGATTGAAAAACGTCCACGCATATTCATATTGATTCGGATAATCTTTAATGTCTTCGAGATAACCCATCGTCGTGTGGCTGTATGTGTGGTCGCGGAAAGCCGTTTCGCGCAAAACTTCATACATTTTGAAAGTCGGACTTGCCGAATTTTTATTGTATTCGCCGAGAACCGCGCCGGCTTCAGTTTTAAATTGTTCTTCCGAAAATTTCAGACGCTGAAATCTGTCGGCTTCGAGCTTCATAATTTCGTCCAAATCTTCTTTGGCGAAAGTTTCGTGATAAACCGTGCGATCATCGTCCGTGTAAGCGTTTGACGAAGCTCCGGCTTTTTGCATAATTTCGTCAAAGCGTCCGGGCGCGAAATTTTCGCTTCCGCGAAACATCAGATGCTCGAAAAAATGTGCGTAACCCGATTTGCCCTTTTCGATTTCGTTGCGCGAACCTGCGCCGACGACAATATAAAGCGAAATAAGATTCGGAAAATCCGTCGGCACGGTTACGACGCGCAAACCGTTCGGCAAATCCGAAGTTTTATACGGATACGGAAAAACTTTCTTCGTCTGCGCCGTTGTTACCGAAGCCGCAATGAAAAAAGTTAGTAATAGTAAAAATAATTTCATAGATTTCTTTCTCCTAAAATCAGTATAGCGTGCGGTAGCGAGCAGTTTTACAATCAGACTATTCAATAATCTGAGATGTTCGCTACCGCTCACTATATTGATTGTTTTTATCAATAATTTGTTGCCTTTGGCGAAAATTTAGGATAGCAGAAAACGCTTTACTTTCAAACAGATG
>CALMEH010000179.1 GCA_937863115.1 uncultured Acidobacteriota bacterium | reverse complement strand
AATTACGGCGGTGCGCCAATCTTTTTTTGAACGAACGAGAAGTCTTGCACCGATTGGCAATTCATCGAGAGTTATTTGATTTTCGGCAAGTTCCACGTCTTTTGAAATTGTTTGTAGCTGTCAGTAGGAAGTTGAATTAAAACCGGATTTTTCGCCGGTTCAAGAGTTTTTAATAGTTTTTCGATATTTTCACGCGCCATTGCCGTGCAACCGAGCGTTGTTTCGGTTTCGTTTTTCCAAATATGCAGAAAAATGCACGAACCGCCGCCGCGTGTAATCGGGTTTGAATTATGCCCGACGAAGATTCCCAAATCATATTCTGCACCGATTTCGAGCATTTTTTCCGAGCTTTCCCAATTAAAATCGCCGACCTGCATTCGATTGACGATTTTGTTGTAATGCGATGATTTTACATCATCAACGCATTCCGTCCATTTTTCGATGCGCGTGTATGGAAACTTAATAAAATCGGCTTTTTCCGCAGTTCCAAAGGTTGAAGTTAAAGAAAAAATTCCCGCCGGAGATTTGCCGTCGCCTTCTTTTTTCATCAAAATCATTCCCGTATCCGAAGGCAAATCGTTCAATCCTGCGCCCCAAGCCAATCCGTTTTTGCCGATGACGACGGCAAACGATTCGCCTTTCGATTTCCACTTTGATTTCGTGTTTTTGCGTTCAAAAACTTGCGCTGTTCCGCTCGTCGCCGTCCAATCTTTTGTGGTAACGACGACCGCTTGAAGCGATTCGGAGAAGGGAATTTTCGGCGTTGGAGTCGGGACGGTTTTGACCTGCGCGAAAATATTGGCGGAAAGAAAAAGCAAAATTAGGAGCGAAAATTTAAGCATAAAAGTCGGAACCGTCTGCGGTAGCGGGCGGTTAAAATTGATTATTTGAACTTTCCGAATAATGAGTTAAACCATCAGCTACCGCAGACGGTTCTGACCTATTAATCTTCAAAAGGAAGTTCGTGATTATTCGATTTTTGGCTGACAGCGTAAAGCCGCAATCCGACGGAAATCATCGCAATCGAAATTCCAATCCAAATGAAAACCCAAACGAGCGAAGGAATTCCGGTTGAATTCGCCATATTCACCGCGTCCGAATGCGCGTCGGTCGTGGCGGAGATGAAAAACAAATCAACCAGACTAAACAGCGCATTGAGCAAACATTGGACAGCGAGAAACGCCAAACCGAAATTTACCCATTTAATTTCGCCAAAACGCGCCAAAGCAAAAAGTCCGGCGGCGAGAACCGCGCCCGAAAGAACGGTAAAAATCACGCTACCTGCCGTAACTTTGACCGATAAAATATTAAAAATCGGCATCAAAAGCCCGAAAACAAGCGTCATCAGCGCAATAAAACCGCTCGAAAAATAAAGCGCGTTGCGCGATGAAAAGTTGTAGCGCATCCAAACCAGAAGCAGAGTTCCGAAAGCCGTTGTGCCGAGATAACCTGCGCTCGAAATCAAAAGCTGTGAAAACCAGCCCGAAGTTTCAGACCAGACAACGCCGCTCGTATCGGGCGAAACGGTCAGACTTTGCACGGAATTCCCGGTTAAAACCGTGGCTAAAACGTGGCTTCCTTCGTGGATAAACGTCGCAAAAAGCTGGAGCGGATAAACCAGATAACTTACGGAAGTAAATAAATATTTGCTAATCAACCACAAACCGATGCTGACAGCGGTAGCAATCAGCAAAAGCGTTAAAGCGGGACGCGAATCTTCGGCAACTTTGTATTTCATAATTTTCGTTAAACTCCTTTTCAAATCTTCGCCAACATTTACGTTTTATTCTACCTTAAAGTTCGTTCGTAACCAAAGAACTTTTTTTAGATGACGGAAAATTTGCGTCAATTAGCAAAAAATCGCGTCAATCGGCGAAAAATCTTTTCAATTAGCAAAAAAAATCCATAAATTTGGGTTTTTCAGAGTAAATCTGCGAAAAAATCTATAAATTTGGATTTTTCAGAGTGAATCTGTGAAAATTCGCGTAAATTTGCGAAAATTACGATAATTCTGCAAAAATTTAAATTTTTCTGAGAAAATCGCCGCTTTTGCCGCCGCTTTTCGATTCTAATTGAATTTCCGTGATAACGATGTCTTTCTGCACGGCTTTGCACATATCGTAAATCGTCAAAGCGGCAACCGAAACCGCCGTAAGTGCTTCCATCTCAACGCCGGTGTTTGAATTTGTTTTCGCTTCCGCTTCGAGATAAACACCGTAATTGGTCAATTCGGCGCGGACATCAGCCTTTGAAAGATTAATTTGATGGCACAAAGGAATCAGTTCTGAACATTTTTTCGCCGCCATAATTCCGGCAATTCGCGCAATTTCGAGCGGATTTCCTTTCGGATTTGTCTGAGTTTTCAAAGTTTCGAGAGTTTCCGCATTCAACAAAACTTTTGCCGACGCAATCGCCTGCCGCGAAGTCGTTTCTTTGGCAGAAACGTCAACCATTTTTATTTTGCCTTGTGCGTCAAAATGTGAAAGTTTGTTCATATTTGTTGGTTAGTCGTTAGTTGTTAGTTGCGAAGAAGATTTTGCAACTAACAACTAACGACTAACGACTAACTAATTTTGCCTTAAAAATTAAAGTATTGCCGCCGAGCAAAACTTCGTTGGAGTTTAATTCGTCCGTCCAACGCGATTTGCGTTTATTTGCAGATGAAAAACGCCCCGCAAGCCGAATTGTCCAAACAATCGGCAAGAATAGAAGCGAATTTTTTTTCGGTTTGTCGAGATACGTTTTTTCGACTTCAAAACCGCTTTTCTCAAGCAAAAAGCGAACTTCCGAATAACCAATCGGATTAACGTGAAGCGCAACTTCGTCCATTCCGGCGTAACCTTCTTTGATACTTTCGCGGATTTCGTCTAAGGCATATTTTGACAGCGGTTTGAAGTGCGAAGTGTAACCGCTAAACAGCCATTTCAGACGCTCTTCGATGTTCATAATATTCGGAACGCTGACAATTAAATCGCCGGTTTTCTTTAATATTCGCGCAAATTCCCGAATCGCGTTTGCCGGATTTTCGATGTGTTCCAAACCTTCGATACAGATGACTTTATCGAAAAATTCATCATCGTAGGGAAGTTTCCCGTCCAAATTTCCGCCTTTAATTTCAAATTCATCAAGCGAAAAAAGTTCGGGATAAAGATCGCAACAATAAACTTCGAAACCGAGATTTTTTAATTTAACCGCAAGCGCACCGTGTCCGGCGGGAACATCTAAAAGCCGTCCGCCTTTTTCGTTTTCTAAAATTTTTTCAACGGTTTCATAAATCGCCGAATGCGCCATTGCAACTGCTTTCATAAAGTTTTGAGTTCCGCCTTTAGGCAGCTTTTGTTACGATTACAATTCTACTATTTTCAGCTTTAAGCCACCTAAAGGCGGAACTCAAAACTTTTATAGAAACAAAATCTCCGCAACCTTTCCTTTTTCCAAATCTTTGCCTTGCGGCACGAACACGAGTGCGTCAGCGCGTGAAAAAGCGATAAAATTTGACGAACCCGAAAAGCGCAAAAATTCGATAACTAATTGTCCTTTTTTATTGGTCGAAAGCGAAACAGGTAAAAAGCAATCGCGCTCTTTTGCTGACTTAATTTTGTCGGAGCAAATCGCAAAACCGCTTTTTAATTCGCTCGTTTTTGCCGTCTGCATCTGCAAAATCGCCGTCCGCACAAACAAATAATGTGTAACGGCAACCGAAACGGGATTTCCCGGCAGACCGAAAATCAAAACATCATTAAGCCGCGCAAAAACAGTCGGCTTGCCTGGTTTCAGCGAAACTTTTTCAAAGAAAATCTCTGCGCCGAGTTCGCGTAAAACAGGTTTCGTAAAATCGTAATCGCCTATGGAAACGCCGCCTGTGATAATCAGGATTTTGGATTTTGGATTTTGGATTTTGGATTTAATTTTGAAACTCGAAATCGGAATTTCCGCGCCGATGCCGACCGCTTCGGCGATTTTATGTTTTAAAATTTCGTAATTGTCGCGGACGTGCGGCAAAATTTCGCTTTCCGCGCCCGCTTTTTCAGTCAAAATCTTGAGCATCATCGAATTTGAATTGCGAATCTGATCTTTTTTCGGCGTTTCTGAAATTTCGACAATCTCGCTGCCGGTTGAGATGATTTTGACTTGCGGTTTACTGAAAACCTTCAATTTTTCGTAACCGAACGAAGCAATCGCGGCAATCATCTGTTCGGTTATACGCTCGCCTTTTCCAAAAATCTTCGTGCCTTTTTTGATTTCCGAAGCGCGTTTATTGATATTTTGACCGATTTCAGGCTTTTCCAAAATCTCGACAAAACCGTAATTTTCGCGCGTTAATTCAACCTTTTGCACGGCATTTGCGCCTTCGGGAACTCGCGCTCCGGTCATAATCCGCAACGCTTCGCCAGATTTTAATTTCCTATCAAAACCTGCGCCGGCGACCGATTCGCCGATAATCCGCAAATGCGCCGGAACATTTTTTACATCTTCGACGCGAACCGCAAAACCGTCCATCTGCGAACGGTCAAACGGCGGTAAATCCATATCGGCTTTGACGATTTCCGCCAAAATGCGATTGATTGAATTTTCAATTTCAATCGTTTCAGACGATAAAACGGGAGTTTCTCGTTTAATAATTTTTATTGCTTCGGGGATTGGTATCATATTAAATAACCGTAAAATACGCGAAAGTCATTTTAGCAAATTTCGCGTGTTTTGCGGTTGAAATCTATCTAATCAAATAAAATTCGGTCTGTCGCGGACGGAAAAATTCGTAGCCGTTTTCGGTCATAAACGCATCGTCTTCCGCCATCATCGTAATTTTTTGATTGTTCCATTCGGGCAAAACGGTTGAAGTGTTCAATTCGATTGACATATATGAACCGAGCCGAATTCTATCGGGCGACGAGCCGATTGCGCGGCGGAAATCAATCGAAGCACCAAGCCCGTGTCCGTGCGTGCCAATCGGATGCGAATAAATCATTGCTTCGATGTTTTGGCGTTTCATCTCAGCCATTGCTGCATCATAAACTTCCGTGCCGGTCATTCCGGCACGCGCAAATTTGAAAATCGCGTCTTGCAAAGCATTTGTATTTTTCAAAGCGGTTTTCATTCCGGCGGGAACATCGCGTTCGCCTTTTTTCAAAATATAACCGTGTTTCTGCCAATCGGTCGAAAATCCCATATAATCCAAACCGCAATCAATATGAATCACATCGCCACGCTCTAAAACGAGCGATTCTGCGGCAACCGACAAAAATTGCTGATTCGTCGCAGTTGTTTTTGATTGCCGCTGAACGCGCAAATCCGGCTGAAACCAAGTTTTAAGCCCAAGATTATTTATCTGTTGCAAAAACCACCAACGCACATCGCCGACCGTTGTTTTGCCCGGCATGATAACTTCGTTTGAAAAAGCACGGCGCGTTAAAATATCGGTTACAAGCACGGCATTTCGATAATGTGCCGCTTCTTCCGCGATTCGAGTATCGAAAAATTCGGTCAAAAAATTCGCCGCCGAAACAAATTTTTTCTCCGTTTCCGCCCCCAAAGTTTCCGCCAGCATTTTATACGAAGCGTGAGAAAGCCCGTTCTGCTGTCCTCGCGTTCCGCCCATATTCAACGCAATCGTTTGCGGATTATATTTCGCAATCGTCCCGCGCAAAGTCTCGCCCAATTTATCACGCGAAACGCTAATCATCTGATAATGATTTTTCAGACGCTCTTCCGCATAACGCACAATCGCAATACGTTCGAGTTTTTCGCTACCGTTATCAATAAAAATAAAAAAATCACGACTCCCGACAATCGGCATCGGCGGCACAAGATATTCGGTCGCCGGATCGCTGTTAAATTCTTCATTAACAACAATCCACATCGAAATATTGTGTCGCCGCATCATCGGCAAAACCAGCGTGTCAAGCCGTTTTTTCAGCCACATCTCGCGCACATCCATCTGCTCACGCTGCGAAAGCAAGCGCGGCATTTTCGGAATCGGGTCATTTAATTTATTTTGTGCAAAAACGAAATTTGCCGAAAGTAACAAAATCACAAACATTAAATTGATTGATTTTTTCATAGAAAAGAAATTAATTTATCGCTTTTCGCGCTAATTTCCGCAAAATGATAAACTGTTTTTTTGGAATTGCTTGCCAAATTTTAACATAGAAACATTTTAGAGAGGAAAATAGAAAAGTGATTGATTTTGAATTATCGGAAGAACATATTGCGTTGAAGAAAACGGTCAAGGAATTTTGCGACGGGGAAGTTGCGCCGTTTATTAAAGAATGGGACGAAAAAGCTCATTTTGAGCGAAGCGTTTTTGACAAAATGGCGGAACTTGGGCTTTTGGGCGTTTGTATTCCCGAAGAATACGGCGGCGCGGGATTTGATTATGTTTCGCTTGGGCTTGTTTGCGAAGAACTCGAAGCGTGCGATACGTTTTTGCGTGTGGCGATGTCGGTTCACGTCGGGTTAAACTCTTTGTCTTTATTGACTTGGGGAACGGAAGAACAGAAACAAAAATATCTCGTTCCGCAAGCGAAGGGCGAAAAATTAGCGACTTTCGGGTTGACCGAACCGAATGCGGGAAGCGATGTTGTCGGGATGCGTTCTTATGCACGGCGCGACGGCGATGATTGGATTTTGAACGGCGAAAAGATGTGGATCTCGCTCGGCGATGTTGCCGATCATTTTCTTTTCTTTTGCTGGACTGATGCCGAAAAACAAAAAGTGCGCGATCATTCGGGCATTTCGTGTTTTATTGTTGAACGCACGATGGAAGGTTTTTCGTCGGGAACTCTGCACGGAAAATTAGGAATCAAAGCCGGAAACACGGGTTATTTTTCACTTCAAGACGTGCGTGTTCCGCAAGCAAATATGCTTGGGCAAGAAGGCGAAGGTTTTAAGATTGCGATGTTTTCGCTCGAAAACGGACGCTACACGGTTGCTGCCGGTGCAACGGGCGTGATTCGCGCCTCGCGTGATGCTTCGATTGAATATGCGAACACACGCGAAGTTCAAGGTCAAAAAATCGGCAATTTCCAACTGGTGAAACAAAAAATCGCCAATATGGAAGCCGATTATCAAATGACGCATCTTTTGTGGTTGAAATGCGGTTATCTGAAAAATATGGGTAAAACTTCGGCAAAAGCCGCGAGTTTGGCAAAATGGCAAGCGACTGTTCGCAGTGAAACTGCCGCCTCGATGGCGATCGAAATTCACGGCGCGAATGGTTACACGAACGATTATCCGGTCGAAAGATATTTACGAAACTGCAAAGCCGCCGTAATTTACGAAGGAACGCGAGATATTCATACGTTAATGCAAGCGGATTGGGCTTTAGGTTTGAAAAAAGAACCGAAAGCGCGTGTTATGCTTCCGGCTTATAAATCTGCGAATGCGTAAAAGTTTTGAGTTCCAACTTCAGTTGGCGCAACCGTCAGCCAAGCGAAGCAGTTGCTTTGCGCTGATTTAGTTGAAACTTTTATTGAGTGAAAACCGCGTTGTTTCACTGGCGGTTTGCCAACTGAAGTTGGAACTCTAAACAAACAAAAGCCGTCCGAACTAACTCGGACGGCTTCTTTATTTTGAAAATACTCGAAAAAAAACTACTGTTTCTTAAGCGAACTCATCAAGGCTTCGCCGTCTTTTTGATTTTTTTCCAAGCTGGCTTTTTCGCCATAGATGATTATCAAAACAGGTTTTTTGTCGGTTTTGACC
>CALMEH010000178.1 GCA_937863115.1 uncultured Acidobacteriota bacterium | reverse complement strand
TTACGGAACGTAAGCATTAGGAGTTGGAAGGTCTCCGCTTGCTCCGAAGGCTTGAATCAGCGTTCCGGCGGTGGTTCTTTGGACAAACCAGGTGTTCACCGACGGACGGAAAACTGCGAAATCATAACGATCATCACCGTCATAATCTCCCGGAACCGGAATGTCTGTCGAAGTTCCGAACGGGGCGGCGAAGAATGAGAAATCTTCACTTCTCAAAACAAACCATTCACCTGTCGAAGGTCTCCAGAAAGCCATATCCGCTTTGTTGTCCGCGGTGTAATAGCCTTGCACCGGACGGTCGGCGGTTGAGCCGAAAGTCGCCGCAAAGACGCTCGCATCCGAACTTCTTCTGATCCACCATTGACCTAATGCCGCACGATAAATTGCAATGTCGGCTTTGCCGTCGCCATCATAATCAGCCGGAACGGGTTTGTCGCCTGTTGTGCCGAAAGTGATGATGTCGGTGCCGCCGGTTGATTTATTGATAAACCAAGTAAAGGTCGAAGGACGATAAACCGTCGCATCAGCTTTGCCGTCGCCATCATAATCAGCAGGAGCGGGAACGTCCGTCGCCACGCCAAGCGGGAAGGCGAAAAACGAGGAATCTTCCGATCTCAAGATAAACCATTGACCGGTCGAAGGACGGAAGAAGGCAATGTCAGCTTTTTGGTCGCCGGTGTAATCGGCAGGAACCATTTTGTCGGTTGACGAGCCGAAAGTTGCGGCAAAAGTAACGCCGGTCGAACTGCGGTTAATCCACCATTGTCCGGGCGCGGGACGGAAAATCGAAAGATCGGTTTTGTCATCACCATCGTAATCAAACGGTGCGCGAATTCCGGCTACGGGGACAGCGGTAACGGTTACGCTGGCATTGTTGATGTCAAAGAAAATATTGCCGATGGCTTCGACCTTGATTCTGCCCGTTGTCGTGCTGATATTCGGAATCGTTACGGTTTGCGTTCCGTCATTGGGTGTTGAAGCCAATAATGTATTCGGAAATGTTTGCCCACCATCAGTTGAGAACGAAATTTTGACATTTGCCGTGTTGATTGGCGCGGCGGTTGTGCCACTGACGTTCCACGTTACGGTTTGTGTCGAATTTCCGGCGTAAGTTATCGCGGTGTTTTGCGAAGTAATCGTGAAGGGCGTGGTCGTGTTGACAAAACTAACGTCGGTCGTTGCATCGGCAACTCCGCCCTGACCGTCGCGCACGGTTACACGATAGTTAATGGTGCGGGCAACCGACGGCAAATCTTCGCCTGTGATGCAGGTTGCGGCACAGACCGAACCCGTGGGGGAAGTTCCGGTATAGGTTACAGGAGCTTCATTGGCAAAGTTCAAAATATACGGCAACGAGGGAAATGTTCTGGTCGGGCTGTTTGTCGGTAAATACGAACGCATCAGAACTCGGCTTGCACCTAAATTCGTGTCGTCATCGTCGGTTGTTCCGGGATAACTCGAAGTCAAACCGCCGCTTGCCGTGTTATGTTCCCAAACGTAAGTCAGCGGATCGCCATTGCCGTCGGCGGCAGTCGCGGTTAAAGAAAACGGCGTGTTAAACGGAATCGAAACCGCCGCCGGAGCAGTTACTGTCGGAATCATATTGCTTCCGCTCAAAGTTCCGCAAGCCGCACCGCCTGCGCCCAGAAATGCAATCGCTTCTTGCTGGCTGTGTCCTTGAAAAATCTCGATGGCGTTGCGTTGCAGATTCGACGTGCTGCTGCAAATTCCGGCATAACTCATAATCGTCACGCCGCTTCCGGGTTCTTTGCGTGCGGCAGCGTTACCCGAACCGCAATTTGAGTCGGAATTAAAAGTGTGATTTCCGCCGATTTGGTGTCCGATTTCGTGCGCCACATAATCAACGTCGAAGCCGTCGCCTTGCGGATTCGGCTGACCTGATGCACCGCGCCCTTTTCCAGAACCGCAAATCGAAGAAAGCTGGGCGATGCCGTTGTTGCTGGTTGCAAAAAGATGTCCGACATCATAATTCGCCGAGCCGAGAACAGTGTTGATATTGGTATTGTTCACGTCCAACTGCGCGGAATTCAGAACATTCGTATAAGGATCGGTTGCCGCATCGGGATAGACGAGATTCGTTCCCGAAACGAGTTGCAAACCAACAGCAAAATCTTTGCGATAGATGCCGTTCATACGATTTGCGGTAATCGTAACTGCCGCTAAACCAGCCGCTTGACCGCCGAAAACAGCCGTATATTCGCCCGTTGCGGCGATTGCCAAACGATATGTGCGAATCTGCGAACCGTGCGAAAATTCGGGTGTGCCGAAAAATTTATAGGTCGTCGGCGTTTCGGCTTCGTGCATTTTTTCATCTAAATCGCAATGGAAATTGGTTGTTCGCTGAACATCGCGTTTAAAGTAAGTTATGTAATTGTCAACGTCGCCTCGTTGATACGGATCAATTTGATAAGTTCCGCGAGTTGAAAACACAGTTGCGTGAAATCCGAGCAGCGTAATACCGAAACGGGCGGTCGCTGTCGGGTCGTCAATGCCGTAAGCCTGAAAATATTTCCAATCGGGAAACTCTGCGGCAACGTGCGGCGCAAGCAACGCCGTTTCGAGAATCTTAAAACGCTCTAATTTGCCGTCGGGCGTTGGAATTTCAATGATATTTTCGCGGTTACGCGCTTCATCGGAAAACTCCAAAGGTGATTGTGCCAAAACGCGCCGTAAAGCCGTTCGGTTCAATTCATAAACAAGATAATTGTCGGGTATAATCAGACGATTTCCACGAGAAGCAATATCGCCTTCCGATTTTGTCCGCCAAACCCCGGAATTATTCGTTTCAGCAAAAGCCGAACCGATAAAAATTCCGAGAACAATACTCAAAAAAGCCGCAAACGGCATGAATCTCTTAAATTTTTTCATACAGATAAACTCCTTAAACTCAAAATTTCTAAAGCTACAAATATAGTGATAGAGAAAGGTGAAAATGTTTCACGCTAATAATGACAGATTTCAATTTACAGTTTTTCCAATGGTTTTCGTTTGAATTAAATAGTAATAAGTAGCCGCGCAAAATTAAATTGATAAGCAAAATATTTTTTCTTATCAATTTAATTCTGACCAACGATTTACAGAAAAATAAGCAAAGATATTTAGTTTATAACCTTTTTCGTTAACTTTATCAATAAAAAAAAGTCTTTGCGCCAAAAAAAATGTAAATCAATACGTCGAATGCGGGCGCAGTGCGCCAAATTTTTTTTCAAACTGATTATCAAAGCAAAACAGATTTGCAAATCCTGGACCGGGTTTGCAAATCTGTTGCTGAGGAGAGAATTTGGACGAGTCGGTTTTTCAACGAATCGAAATCGTTAACGTATAACTGATAGCACGATTCGTCGGATTATAAATCCCGAATTCGTTGTCCCCCGAATGGGTTTCAAAATTGGTCCATCCCTTTACACCTCTCGGAGCTTCATCGGTAAAGATGTCCAAATTGCGGTTATTTACCGAAACCGCGGCAGTTTGACCACTCTTTGCACCAACTACAAAATAGCGGTTTGATTTTGCCGGAATTGTTCCCGAAACGGTCGCCGAACTGCGCCCGCGTGCAAAACGAATCCGTGTTTGCGCGAAAAGCTCAACGCTCGTCATCAATGAAATTGTCGTTAATAATACGAAATGAACAAGTAATTTTTTTAACATTTTCTTCTTTCTCCTTTTTTATAAATTAAGCCTCTAAACTGATTTCCGATGGAATGCTTCCTGAATTTATCGAATATGCCGGACCGAATTGTGGGCTGTTCAGTGCGCTGAAGAGATTTTTCCATTGCGGCGTTTGCATCGGTTGCGGATTTTGCTTCGGTGTCCAAAAAAGAATATTGCCGAGCGCGGGCAGAACGTATTTAAAGAACAGCCAAATTAAGAAAATAACGATTGCCGCGACCAAAAAAGCCAGCATCGCGCCGATAATGATTTCCGAAGTCAAAAAACCTGTAATTGCCAAACCAACTATTTCAATATTTGCCCAAGTGCAACCCGCAACTCCTAAACCGACACGCAAAAACGGTTGCATCGCGCGTAGCAGATGCATATTTCTGACTTGCGATAAAGCGATTGCCCAAAAACCTTGAAACGCCGTGCGAAAATTTTGCGCGGAACCGTTT
>CALMEH010000177.1 GCA_937863115.1 uncultured Acidobacteriota bacterium | reverse complement strand
CGCCGATAAACGTCATTTGCTTCCAATTAAAACGCAGAAAAATCACCGAAACAATCGCATAACAAACTGCGATTCTCTGCAAAACGCCCGGAATTCTTAAAGTCGCAAAATTATTAAAAACTAAGGAATAACCCGAAAAATAAAAACTTAAAAGTAAAACCGCCGTAAAAATCAACGCGCCGATGGCTTCCCGATTTCGATCAACCAGCCAAAAATAAACCGTCGCCATCAAAGACAACATCGCCAACGCTTTCGCAATCATCGGAATATTGCTTTCCGTCAGATTTACGAGCGGAAACGCCGCCATAAATAATCCGAGTCCGAAAATAATCGCCGCCCGTTGCAAAATTTTCAAATAAACTTTGCGTGTAATTCCTTCGGAAATTCGCTTTCCCAAAGCAATCGGAATCGCAATACCGACAATAAACAGAAAAAACGGAAAAATATAATCCGTCGGCGTAATCCCGTGCCACGTCGCGTGTGCCAAAGGCGAATAAATCGCGCTCCACGTTCCCGGATTATTCACCAAAACCATTCCCGCAATCGTCATTCCGCGAAAAACATCAAGCGAAACGAGGCGCGTAGTTGTTGCTTGTTCGGACATCATTTTTAAATGATGAATGATGAATGATGAATGATGAATTTTTCTTATATTCATCATTCATTATTCATCATTACCAATTTTTCCTCTCACGCAGCCGCGTAATGTGCGCCGTGTGATGTTTGCTGTGCCAATCGTAAAGACCGAGCATTCCTTCGACCGTCCATTCGCCCGAATCGGGATGAATGAGTTTTCGCTTAAATTGCTCATCGGTCAAAGATTTGAGCATCACGGTCAAACGTGCGTGAACGCCTTCGATAATCTTAAACGAAACATCAAGCGGCATTTTCGAATCATACAATTTTGCCCATTCGTCTTCGGCGTAAGGCTTAATTGTCGGTTTTTCTTCGGTCAACCCAAGACGAAGTCGAATAAACATATTCAAATGCGAATCGGCAACGTGATGAACCGTCTGCCGAACTGTCCAACCTTCGGGACGATACGGCGTTTCAAGCTGTTCTTCGCTCAAACCTTCAACCGCTTCGCGCAATTTCTGCGGCAAATTTTCAATCGTGTTTATAAATTCGCCGCGCAATTCGGATGAAATTTCCGAATGTCTTTCAAAATCGCCTATCGGATACCGCAAATCCTCAATCATTTCCGTTATAGTCGCCATAATAATTTTCAAACCTCGTAAATTCCTTCAAAAACGCAAGTCTGACAGTTCCCGTCGGACCATTTCTCTGTTTTGAAATCAAAAGCTCCGCAATTCCTTGATTTTCCTCAGTCGGCTTATAATAATCTTCCCGATAAATAAACGCAACTACGTCTGCGTCCTGCTCGATGCTGCCCGATTCTCTCAAATCCGACATCATCGGGCGCGGCGGATTTCGGGCTTCGGGAGCGCGGGAAAGTTGCGAAAGCGCAACGATCGGGACGTTTAATTCTTTTGCTAAACCTTTGAGTTCACGCGAGATTGCCGAAACTTCTTGTTGGCGCGATTCGGTGCGTTTTGAACCGCTCATCAACTGCAAATAATCTACAACGATCAAGTCGAGTTTCTTTTGTTCAGCAACCAAACGGCGCGTTTTCGCACGCATTTCAAGCACGGAAATTCCCGCCGTATCGTCAAT
>CALMEH010000176.1 GCA_937863115.1 uncultured Acidobacteriota bacterium | reverse complement strand
ACCCTTGCCAATTTCCGCCGCAAACCGCGCTTGTTCAAAATTTCCGGCAACGCCCCCACCGATATTTCCGCCAAAAAAATCAATGACTTCACCCTGAAAAACCGAACCGCCGCGAAGCCCGCGTGTCGAAGCGAGTTTCGGCGCGTTCAAATGGGTGATAACGGCCACCACGCCCGCAACT
Source organism: uncultured Acidobacteriota bacterium (assembly GCA_937863115.1). Lineage (GTDB taxonomy): Bacteria > Acidobacteriota > Blastocatellia > Pyrinomonadales > Pyrinomonadaceae > CALMEH01. Next base: position 1,402 of record CALMEH010000176.1, on the reverse strand, counting down.
TTTTCCGCCGCTTTCGTGTCAATTTCGAGGATTTTCCCCGCCGCCGTTTCGCTTTTAATTAAGTAACCGTGAAGCATCGAAGCGACCGGAAAATCGGTCGTATATTGCGCCACGCCGGTAACTTTCATCAGTCCGTCAATGCGGCTGACTGCTTCGCCAATCGTTTTTACCTTGCTCATTTTTTCCCCCTTGATTTAGTTTTATCCTTTGCCGTTCATCGCCATCTGCAAAGCGCGAACGATGGCGCGTTTGCCGAGTTCGACTTTGAATTTGTTGTGTTCGAGCGGTTTTGCGGCTTTCATTTCGGCTTCGGCGGCTTTTTTGAAGTTTTCTTCATTGGCAACACTGCCGCTCAAGATTTTTTCGGCTTCCAACGCCCGCCAGGGTTTGTGCGCCACGCCGCCGAGCGCAATGCGCGGATTCATTATGACATTGCCTTTCCAATTAAACGTAACCGCTACCGAAACGAGCGCAAAAGCATAACTTGCGCGATCTCGAACTTTCAAATAATAAGATTTTGACGGCATATCATTCTTCGGAAGTTCGATTGACGTAATCAGTTCGCCGTGGTTTAGAGTGTTATCTTTTTCGGGATTATCGCCCGGCAGACGGTGAAAATCGGCAAAATTTATTGCGCGTTCTTTGCCGTTCGCGTCTTGGACTTTGACGACCGCATCGAGCGCGGCGAGTGCGACCGCCATATCGGACGGATAGACGGCAACGCATTTGTCCGACCAACCGAAAATCGCGTGCATTCGGTTAATGCCTTCGAGCGCGTCGCAACCTGTTCCGGGTTCGCGTTTGTTGCATTTCATTGCCGTATCGTAAAAATACGGACAGCGCGTTCGCTGCAACAAATTTCCGCCGTTCGTCGCCATATTTCTGATTTGCTGTGATGCGCCCGCCAAAATCGCTTGCGTCAAGAGCGGATAGTTCTGCCGAATCAACGGATGATTCGCCGTGTCCGTATTCCGCGCCAAAGCACCGATGGAGAGCGAATTTCCGACGTTTTTTATCTGCGTCAATGAAAGTCTTGAAATATCTACGAGTTCCGTCGGGCGCGAAACGTCTTCTTTCATCAGATCGAGCAAATTCGTGCCGCCCGCGAGATAATTTGCAGATTTATTTGCCGAAACTGTTTTGACGGCGTTCGCCGCATCGTTTGTTTGTGTAAATTTAAACGGTCGCATCTTCTTTTACCTCCGTGATTTCGGCTGTGTTTTCGTTGTCAGGCGTGTGAAAACTCCAAGTTTGCGCGGATTCTTTGCCCGTGTGAACTTCGCGGATCGCTTTGATAATGTTCGGATATGCACCGCAACGACACAGATTTCCGCTCATACGTTCGCGGATTTCGTCGTCGCTCAATTTCACGTTCTTGGCGTTCGTTTGAACATTCGACGTA
>CALMEH010000175.1 GCA_937863115.1 uncultured Acidobacteriota bacterium | reverse complement strand
TGCGTTGCCTTCACATCACCTTTGCAATAATCGTGAAGTTTGCGATATTCGCCTGCGAGGAAAGTGTCATAAATATTTAGTTCGCCTAGAATTTCTTTCGGGCATTGCAAACCGAAGGCATACGCCAATTTTTTCAAGCCGGTAGTTTTATTTTTACCCTGAAACCACGAGTCAAAATGGAGCATTGTGTCAAAAATCGGTTCTTTTTGGTATTTGTAAAAACTGAAATTTACGGTTGGTTTAATCTCGTGAATAAAAGAACGCTTTTTTATAAACGGCAAATCAAATTCTAAAATGTTATGCCCGATGATGATGTCGCGGTTCAGATTAAAACCTTTCAAATATTCCCAAAATTCGCGCAAAAGTTTGGCTTCGTCCATCTCGAAATTTTGCTCGAAATCGTTCCAGCCGAAACAGCCGTGTTCGATGATTTTGCCTGTTTCGTCCTGTTCCATATAGCCGATACAAAAAATTCTGCCCAATGCTCCATCAAGTGCCGTGTCCCGAAAACCCGTTTCGTTTTCCCAGAAAAGGTTCGCGTCCGGCGAAGCGTCAATCGGTAAAGTTTCAATGTCAATCGTGATAATTCGTTTCATAATTTGTAAATGTCCTCAAAGATTGATAATCGGAAAATGAAGCCCGACATTTGTATTTTTCAGTTCGACAACCACAAAATCGGTTAAAATAATATCTTTACGAATATCAATTCGGGCAGGCATTTTTTTGACCAGCGAACTCAAAGCGTCTGACTTTACCGCATAAGCAGTTTGCCGCTGATGACCGCGCGATTTTTTAGCTAAACTATTGGCAGTGCGAGCTTTGGACATTAATCGTTCGGAATTATCTTTTTCGGCGGCGGCTAAAATCTGATTAAAAGTTAATTTGTGTTGTGCCATCTTTTTTCCTCTCAATAAAGGAAATGAACGGCTGTGTATGAAATCGGAAATAAAAAAGCCGAAAAATTTATAAAAATTTTCGGCTGATTGTTAAGCTCAATGGATTTAAGGAATTAGCAAATTTATTCACCGCTCGGACAAATTAAAAAATGCGGGCAATAAGGACAATTATCACTTTTTTTCGGCTCAAACTTTTTCCCGCGAATATCATCAATCGCTTTTTCGTAAATTTTCAAACGATTTTGAATAACTTTGGCGGAAATCGGAATTTCCTGAACTGTATCGTCGCTCAGATAAATTTTCTGCAAAACGGGTTTGGTTTCCGGGAAATTTTCCTGCACGGCAATCGTCATCAGCACATCAACATCGTCGGTTGCAGGTTTTTTCGGAGATTTTCCGGTTTTGTATTTTCTAATTACGGCAGTTTTTTCTTGTCCGTTTTCGACAACTTCAACCGCATCGAGCCGCACGCGGATTGCGCCGTTTGATAATTTCACTTCGTAAGTCGGACGCGGAATTTCATTTGGCGAATGGTTTTGCGATATTTTTCGGTGAACGCGACGGATAATTTCTTCGGCTCGTTCACGATAAATCGGCGCGTAAGGATGTTTATCAACTTCCGCCGCCAGCCAAAAATCATTTAATCTCGAAAGCGCGGTTTCTTCGGTAAAATCAATATTTTCAAGCTGTTTAAGCGACTGCATCGAACTGATTGTGTCATAAACGCAAGCGTGAAATTTGAGATAAATTGACTTATCACCTGTTGCCTTTAAGCCTAAAATGTTTGTGTAAAAATAATCGCGCCCACAGCGCAAAAATCGGTCAAGGTCTGTCGAATAATGAATTTGCCGCGCAAAAGATTCGTCCGTTTCATCAAACATTTCTTCAGTTTCACTTTCAATTGATTCGATAAATTCAGCGTTTGGCAAACTCTCCGCCAAAGCCGTTAAAAATTTCGATTCTTTTGAATTTGAATCGCCATATTTTCCCGCTCTCGATAAATGCAAAAAATCCCGCGCCCGCGACATTGCGACAAAAAACAAACATTCTTCTTCCGCTTCGTGAAAATTTTCGCCGCCGGTAATCATTTCGTCCGGATTCGGACAAGTTTGCGGTTTCGCGTTGGAAGGAATTTTCCCCGCGCCCAAATACGGCAAAAAAACCGCCGGAAATTCTAAGCCTTTTGCTGAATGAACGGTTAAAAGCCGCACGGCATCGAGATTTTCGGCTTCGGCGGGAATTTGTGCGTAATTTTTGTCTTCGTTAAAATGTGCGAGTTTTTTGACATAATTGAGTAATTCTTGAATCGGCAAATTTTCGCCCGCTGTAAAACGCTCTTCCAAACTTTGCGAAAGGCGCAAAAATTGATAAATCGCCAGCCGTTTTGATTGGCTGTTGACATCATTTTCGGCAAAAAAAGTTTTCAGATATTTGCTCTCGGCAAAAAGATAATTGCTCAAAAAACTCCACGCCGAAACATCGTTTGGGGTTGCCGATAAATGCCGCGCAAGTTTCGCAATTCCGATTTTCCCCGCGTCTGACATTTGTGCATTAAGTTCTTCATTTTCAACTGTTTCGGCAAAATTAAGTTCTTTTTCTTTTTGCCAAGCGATAATTTTTCGGCTGTCGGTAAGTGGAATTTTGTATTCGGGAGAAGCGGCAACACGAATTAACGAATGACTTGATTTTGAAATTTTCAAATCAAGTAAAGCCAGCAAATCGCGCACTTCATCGCGTTCAAAAAGTTCGCCCAAGTAAAAAATCGGAATGTCTTTTTCGGTTAAAATTTTGGCAAATTTATTGAGTTGGGCGTGAGTTCGACAAATGACGGCGCAATCTTTAAATTGAAAACCTTTTTCGAGATAAAGTTTGATGTTTTCTGCCAAGTTTGCAGCTTCCGCGTCCAAAGAATCAGAAATTTCGACTTTAACCGCCGTCAAATTTTCCACAACTGCCGAGCCGCGATTTGCTTCCCAAGAATTAAAAGAATTATCGCCAGCCGTTTTCATTTTTCGGGCAAAATTGGCAAAAAGTTCGACAATTTCAGTCCGCGAACGATAATTTTTTTCGAGCGAAATAGTTTCCGCGTTGGGAAAATCAACTTCAAAAAATTCAATGTTTGCCGGAGATGCGCCGCGCCAGCGATAAATTGATTGTCGCAAATCGCCGACTGCCCACAGATTTTGCCCGTCACCCGCAATTTCCTTTAACAAAACACCACAAGCACGATTAACGTCCTGAAATTCATCAACTAAAATTGCATCGTATTTCGCGCAAACTTCACGTTTGACTGATTCATTTTCCTGCAAAAGACGCACGGAACGATAAACCAAATCGCCGAAATCGAGCGTTTTTTCCTTCTGCAAATATTTTTCGTAAAACTCATAAACCCGCGCCGTTTCGAGAACTTTTTCCGCTTTTAATTTCAGTTCATCGTTATCGTTGGCAACGGCTTCCGCCAACATTTTTTCGCCGAATTTTTGATATTCGTCCGGCGCACAAAGTTCGTCTTTCGCCCGTGAAATCGCGCCCAAAATCGCGGAAAGATTCTATGTCGGTTCGTGTAAATTTTGAAAATGTTCGAGTTGTAAAACATTTAGATTTTTTTCGAGATGCAGCAGCGCATCAATTTTATCAAGCAAACCGGAACGCGGATCGAGTTCGGCTTCGACCCAATATTTCCGCAAAATTTCCAGTCCGTAGGCGTGAAAAGTCATCACTTGAATTTTTGCGGCAACCGTTTCATCAAATTTGGCGATTCGTTCGCGCATTTCTTCCGCCGCTTTGTTGGAAAACGTCAACGCGAGAATTCGTTTCGGTTCGATACCTTGATTGATTAAATGAACAATTCGGGCAGTCAAAGTCTGAGTTTTGCCCGTTCCCGGTCCGGCATAAACCAGCGTCGGACATTTTGCCGTTTCCGCCGCTCTTTTTTGGCTGTCGTTCAAATCAATTTCTTTGGTTTCTTTTTCGGACGATTTTGGTTCGGCAACCGGAACAAGCAACGCCCGAGCAAGCTGTCCGGCGACGACTTCTGACGGCATTTCGACAGTCCGGGAAAGTTGCCGCACGTTCAAATTTTGTTCTAAATAAAGATGTTGCAGAGTTTTACAAGGCAACAGAAATTCCAGCGCGAAAAGATTTGCTTCACGCTCACGCCGATCGCCCGCGCCGTAGCCGACAAGTTTTTCCGCCGAATTAGGTGCGCCATCGTCCGCAAAATCTTGAATTTCGTCCTGTGTGCAATGCACGCTTTGATGATGCAAATAGAAATGTCCGATTTCGTGGGCAATGCAGAAAAATTTATACCAATCTTTCAGTTTATTGTTGAAATGAATGCAGTCGTCTTCCAAAACTGCCAATGCGCCTGACAAATTACTCGATTCGGGATGTTCGGGAATCAATTCGAGTTCGAGACGTTCCGCCGTTTGCAAAACAAAATTCTGCGCCGTAAACAATTCGTTTTCGTTAAGGTTTTCCGCTGCGCAAACTTCGCGCCTTAAACAATTTGCGGCATCTCTGATTTTTTGCCAATGAGACATATGGATTTTAGATTTTGGATTTCGGATTTCGGATTTTTTATGTCTTCGAAAAAAGGAAAGAAAAATTTTAGGGTTTTTCGCGTCTTTCGCGGGCAAATATTTCTTACATTTCCAATAGCTTACGTTTTTCTTCCGCCGATAATTGTTGGTCTTCGCGCACCGCTTCAGTAAAGTTTTTGGGCGGTTGGATTTCGGCGCGGGTTTCGGTCTTTAAACTTCTATTTTCGGCAAATTGTTGCGATTGTTTAAGATAAACGGAAATTGTTTCTTCGCCGGTTTCTAAAATTTGTGCGAGTTTGGTAATTATTTTTTGTGGAATTGTCGTAAAATCGAGCCGTCTTTTTTCAAGATAAATCACGAGCGAAGTGCTGAGTCCCAAAGCAGCGGCAAATTTGGCGCGGTTTAAGCCTTTAGTTTTCGCTGTTTCAACCAGACTTTGCAAAACAGTCGGCGAATTTAATGAACTTAAAACTGACCGCAAATTATTCAATCCCGATTCTTGCAATTTTGCTTCTTCTTCTTCGGTTAATTCTTCTTCCGGTGCGTGTTTGACGACTGCGCGAGCCGCCGCGAAATCTGCCAAATCATCGGCAAATTGCGGATATTTATCGCTGAAAGATTGTAAGATTTTCAAATCGTTGCCCGCCGGAGTTACCGCTGCATATTCTTCCAAAACTTCTTCTAAATTCATTTTTTCACCTCTTTATAATCAGCCAAAATTGCCCGTGCTTCCGTGAGCCAATTTCTGATTGTGCGGGAGCTAACCTTGAGCTTTTTACTGATTGTGAGTTCAGTTTCATCTTTGCTTTCAATTTTCCAACCATCGAGCAGTAGTTCGGCAACCGTCATAATGTGCGGTGGTAATTGACTTAAACCTTCTTTGAGCGTCAAAGTATAATCAGTAAGCGCATCATTTGATTTGATATTATTTTCAATCGAATTGGCGTAATCTTCTTCGTCATCTTCGCGTTGTGAGTAAAATAACTCTTTGTCTTTGATGATTTTAACGAGTTCGCCGCGCCAAACAACTTTTGCGGTTTTAATAACAAAATCACCAAAATTTACTTCCATATACTCGGCAGAATTTGTTGAGTAATCAAAGAGTTTCCGCAAAATTGCTAATTCGATTTTCTGTCCGAAATCTTCAAAATCCGCTTGATTGTTAAAATTCCTACGAAACTTTTTTAACAGTTTCCATAAACGCTTATTCAATTCAATGTATAAATCTTCGCGGAAATTATTATCAATGTTTGCATCGCGCAGAAGATAAACAATCGTTTCATCAAGAAAATAATTATCCGTTTCCCGGTGTTTATTTTTCAAAAGCGCAAGAATTTCTTCAGATTCAAGGCACAAAATATTTTCAATCTGCCGCTCTGCATCCGCCCTGCGCGTGTAGAGTTCGCCCGTTTCCTGTTTGCGTTTGGTTAATTTTTTAACTTCGGCTGAATCTGTCTCGCTAGCTGTCATTCAAATTCTCCTTTTTATTCAATGTGCAAGTTTCCAGGAAATCGGAAAAATTATTTCAAATTAATTTTGCTTATTCAACTTCGGAAAACTTAAAATCGCCATTAGCCGGAGTTGAATAAAATGAAGTTTCAAACTTGGCGAACATTTCGCTGGAGACGGCAGCAATGGATTAATAAATAAACATAAAGTCCGTTGCTAAAGATTCCTAAAATTATTCCGCCAATTACAATAACTATTTCAAAATTTAAGTTCATAAATTATCCTTTCCTTCAAGAAATGGGAGCTATTCCGAAAAATCGGTAATACGAAGTATAATGCCAACAAAAAACTTGAGTTTAGACTCCTTTTTATAATTGAATTTTCTTTTATTTTTGTTGTTTATGGTGTCTTACTTTCCAATGCAAAACGTCGAAAAAATTCTCGTGAGCATATCTTCGGTTGTCGTTTCGCCGGTGATTTGTCCGAGAAAACGGATTGAGTTGTGTAAGCCGATGAGGACGATTTCTTCGCTTAATTTTTGGTCGAGCAGGTTTAATGAGGTTTCGATTTCGGTTTTTGCGCGGAGAAGTAAATCGTTGTGTCGTGCGTCGGAGATGAGAAAGCCGGATTGTTCGATTTCTTGCGGGTGAAACGGTTCGATGATGGCTTTTTGAAGTTCGGTTAAACCTTCGCCGGTTTTGGCGGAGATTTCGACGATTTGCGATTTGCGATTTGTGATTTGTGATTTGGCTTGATGGTCAATCAGCAGATCAATTTTATTAAATGCAATAATTCGGGAAAAATCTTCTGTGTTTTCTAAAATTTCTTTGTCGTCATCGGTTAAATCTTGTGAACCATCGAGCAACACGACTACTAAATCGGCATCAACCATTGCGCGGCGCGAGCGTTCGACACCGATGCTTTCGACGGTATCGGTTGTTTCGCGCAAACCTGCCGTATCAATCAGCGAAACGGGAATATTTTTGATGACGAGTTTTTCGTGTATTTGATCGCGCGTCGTTCCGGCAATTTCGGTTACGATGGCGCGGTCTTGTCCGAGCAAAGCATTGAAAAGAGAAGATTTGCCGACGTTTGGACGACCGACGAGCGCGACTTTGATACCTTCGCGCAAGAGTTTTCCGGCTTGAAACGTCGAGGCGAATTTCCCGATATTTTCGGCAAGAGCTTGGAGTTTCAACTTTATTTTTTCACTCTGAAAATCGGGCAAATCGTCTTCGACAAATTCGAGCGATGATTCTAAAACAACGATGACATCCAGCAATTCATCTTTGAGCGGTTGAAGCTCGTTGGAAAGTTCGCCGCGAAGCTGTCGGACACTTTGGCGGGCTGATGCGACGGTTTGCGCGTCAATCAAATCTCGAATCGCTTCGGCTTGGCTCAGATTCATTTGCCCGTTTGCCAACGCCCGCAGGGAAAATTCTCCGGCTTCTGCCATTCGTGCGTCTAATTTCAAGCAAAAATCAATGATTTGGCGCAAAACTATCGGCGAACCGTGGCAGGAAATTTCGATGATGTCCTCGCCTGTGAATGAATTCGGCGATTTGAAAAAGGTTATTATTGTTTCGTCTAAAACTTCGCGTGTTTCGTGGTCGTAGATTTTTCTGAGATTTGCAAATCGCGGTTTCGGATTGAAATTATTATCGTTTGTGAGTTTTCGGACAATTTGCAAGGAATCTGCGCCGCTTAAACGAATTACGCCGACTCCGCTTCGTCCGGTTGGTGTTGCGAGTGCAACGATTGTATTTTTCATAGTCGAAAGTCCAAAGTCCAAAGTTCAAAGTCCAAAGATCCGAAGACTCAACCTTGGATTTTGGACCTGAAACTTTGGACTAAATTATTTCAATCGGATTTGCAAACGGCGGTCGCGTCCGTCGCCGACGGATTCGGTCAAAATATCGGTTTCTTCTTGCAGCATCAAGTGGATGACGCGGCGTTCGGTCGAATTTAGTTTTCCGAAAGTGAACGGTCTGCCGTTTTTGCGGACGTTTTGCGCCGCAAAACGCGCCATTGCTTGGAGTTCGGCTTTGCGGGTTTGACGAAAACCGTCAGCATCGCAGGTAAATCGTTGCGTGCGTTCAAGTTCACGTCCGTAGATTTGAAACAAAATCGTTTCAAACGCATCAAGCATTTCGCCGTTTTCGCTCAAGAGAAACGGCACGTCTTCGCCGCTCAGATTCAAAAAACAGCCGTCGTTTGTCCATTGCGAAGAAACGCTCAAATCAAAGCGCATATTGGCGACGAGTTCAGATAAAAATTGTTCGGCTTTTTGGCAATTTTCGTTCATAAATTTTTTGTTTAGAGTTCAAACTTTAGTTTGCCGTTTTCGCCAGCGAAGTGCAACGAAAACACACGCTGAAGCATAAACTATGAACTTAAGAAGTTGAAAGTTTCGGTTTAACCTTCTTCACATTTTTCGGCATTGAATCAACAATTTCTTCCTTCGGAGGTTCATCGGTTTTGTTGGTTCGATTAATAATCATTTGCTGTCCGAAACTTACTATATTACCGAAAAACCAGTATAAAAGCAGCCCAGCCGGTGCGCTCCACATTACCCAAAGCATCATTACCGGCATCAGATACGTCATCATTTTTTGCTGCATCTGCTGTTCTGGTGTAACGGCAGGGGCGGGCGGCGGAAAATTCTTCGGAAACACCATCGAAATCGCAAAAGCGAATTCGAGAATGTGATACGGATCTCCTGCCGATAAATCCGGCATCCATAAAAACGAAGCCTGACGAATTGCCAACGAAACTGTAACCGCCGTGTAAAAGGCGATTAAAAGTGGAAATTGCAGAAGCATCGGCAAACATCCGCCAAGCGGAACTGCGCCTTTCATCATTCGCAGTTGTTCCATCTGAACCTCGCGCATTCGCGGATCGTCTGCTGGAACGCCTTTTTTCTGCAAATCTTTCAAGCGTTCTTGAATTTCCTGCATTTTCGGCTGATTTCCCGCCGCTTTTTTGAAAGATTTAGATTGCGACCAACGTAGCGGAAACAGCAAGGAATAAAATAAGAACGTGAAAATAATGATTGCTAAGCCGTAATTATGAGTAAAATTATTTATAAAATCCAGTGAATGAAGAATCGGAATCGAAAGATATTTGGTCATCGGTCGAATCCAACTCCAATTACTGAAATTGATTGTGTCAATAATATCAATCTGTCTGCCGTCCGCCGCTTTAAGATTGTTGCTATAATCATTTAGCGCAAAATAATCCTTTGTTCCGGTGTAGATTTTGTTGATTGAACCGTCTGAATTTATCGGAACGTGCGCGGTTACGAGATGGCGCGTTTCGGTTGTTTTTTCGCTTCTTAAAATCCAATTAAAAATGCCGTCATAAACAGGTTTTATCGGCACATCGTATTTTGTCGAACGATATTCGATGCCTTGCGTCGGTGTTGAAGGAATTGCAATCATCGCAAAATATGCGTCTGCCACACCAGCCCATTCAACGCTTCCCGCATCGCTCAAATTGCTATCTTTCGCGCCGTCTTTATATTCAAACGAATAATAGCCTTGATGCCGGAAGATTTTTCCGCTGATATTGGCAACGGTTTCGGGTTCGATATGATAAAAATTGTGATGATTAATGCCTTGATCGCCGAGGCTTGCACCGATAAGAAGTTTCGTATTTGGAACAATTTGCCCGCCGCGCGTTAATTTTACGCCCAAATCGGCAATATATGACTCGGCGCGAAAAAAGAAGGTTTTTGTAATCTCGACCCCGTTTTCGTTCAAAGTAAAAACAATTTGTTTTTCTTGTCCTTTTTCAAGGGTAATCGTGTCTGAACCTTCGGAAATTTGATAATTTCGGTCGTTTAGAAATGCGTCAAGCGGTTGATCCTGCGTCGTCAAACGAAAGGGAAGTTCGCGGCGGTTGCGGGCTTCGTCGGGAAACAATTTAAGCGGGTTTTTTTCGGGTTCGGTCGGACCATCCGCCAAAAACGGCGGTTTACCTTTCGGAGGAACATTTTTCTTCAAAATACAGCTTGCCACAAGTGCGCCTTTTGAATCAAGTTTTACTTCGTAAAGGTCTGATTTAATCGTGATTTGACGATTCGGAACGCTGTCCGGCGTATTTACCGCAACTTGCTGCGGTTGAACAGTCTGCGTCGGCGCAGGTTGCGCGGTATTTGTATTCGCCGTTTGCTGTGCGGTGTTCGTATTCGTATTCGCCGTGTTTGCATTATCCGTCGGTTTCGGTTTCGGCGCGAAAAAATACGACCAACCGAAAAGAACCGCCAACGAAAGCGCGGCGGCTAGAAAAAAACGCGATTGATTTGACTGTTTAGAATTGTCCATCATTTATATTTTGGATTTTAGATTTTGGATTTTGGATTTACGGAATGAATCCAAAATCCAAAATCTAAAATCCAAAATCACTTAACCGGATCGTATCCGCCTTTGGAAAAAGGTTGACAGCGTAAGATACGTTTTACGCCGAGCCAAGTTCCGCGAATTGCGCCGTATTTTTCGACGGCTTCCATTGCGTAAGTCGAGCAAGTCGGTTCAAAACGGCACGAAGGCGGCAAAAAAGGCGAAATCATCGTCTTGTAAAGCGATATAAAACTTAAAACTACAACCTTCATCTTACTTTACTCAGACGTATTTTCGCCTTTCTGCGATTCAAAAATTTTAACTTTCGCTATAATTTCCCGAAATTCCGCGAGCGGTTTTTCCAATTTTACTTGCAAAAGACTTCTTCGCGCATTCAAAACCCAATCGAATTTCGTTTCGAGTTCGGCTAATTCGGCTTTGCTAAGTCGAAAAGTCTCGCGCAAAAGACGTTTGCACCGATTGCGGTCGTGCGCTTTATTGCTGATTTTCTTTGAAGCCGTAATGCCGAGCCGTTGAAAAACGGTTTCCGACGGCAAAATAAAAACCGACATAAAACGCCCGTCAAAACGCTTTCCACCTTTATAAACGCGCTGAAATTCCGCAGGTTTGCGAAGCCGCTCATCTTTCGACAAGCGAAAATCTAATAATGTTTGACCGTTAATACTTTGCGTCCTTTGGCTCTGCGGCGTTTGATAACGGCGCGACCGTTCTTGGTCGCCATTCTCGCACGAAATCCGTGTTTCTTCGCTCTGCGGCGATTGTTTGGTTGAAATGTTCTCTTTGGCATATCTTATATTCATCCTCCACTGTCAAAGTGAAAACTTAAAGTTTAGAAAAAAATGACAATTATGTCAAAACAAGTCGGGTTTTTATAGTTTTTGTTCGTAAATATTCGGAACTTTTTTCCAATTGAAAGGTGATTATTAATTATGAGTTGGCGACGGTTAATCTATGACTTAATCTTTTTTTTCACCGTTTATTGTATATTTCCTTTATTCATTTTCGGATTAATTTACACTCTCGGCTTGAAAGAACTTGATTCAAAATTGAAAATTCGTAAGATAACAAAAAACTTGTTTCGCAGATTCTTTTGATTTATTCGCCGAAAACAACGCGCCTTTCCAAAATCTTGTAATTGCCTTTAACAATTCGTTTTAATGCCGCAACATAAAGCGCGTGTTCGTGTTCCAAAATCTTCGCCGAAAGACTTTCCGCCGTGTCCGTGTCCGAGATTTCAACCACTTTCTGCAAAATAATCGCGCCGTGATCTAAATCTTCATCAACAAAATGCACGGTGCAACCCGTAATTTTAACGCCATATTCAAACGCCTGACGTTGCGCGTCCAAACCTTTGAACGAAGGCAGCAAACTCGGATGAATATTGACAATTTTATTCGGAAACGCCCGCACAAAATCCGCCGAAAGCAGACGCATATAACCCGCCAGACAAACTAATTCAACGCCGCGCCGTTTCAATTCGCCGATAATTTCCTCATCGTGTTCCTCGCGCGAACGCCCTTTTCGTGTGATGACAACCGTCTCAATGGAACGCGCCTTTGCCCTTTCTGCGCCTTCTGCACTCGTTTTGTCGCTGATAACGATGGCAACCTCAGAATCAGGAATCTCGCCGCTCTGAACCGCTTCAACAATCGCAACCATATTCGAGCCGCGCCCGGAAATTAAAATGCCAATTTTCATAAAAATTTAATCTTTTGGCGGATACCAACCGACACCAACCCAATATTTTCTCGTGCCGAGAGCTAAATCATAATTCATATTGAGCGCATTAATCGTTGCCCGACCGCACACGGTTTTGCCGATAATTGTTGCTTTGTCGGAATCGAATTCAAAATGTTTTTTCCAAATTTGAGTTCGAGGATTGAAAAGTGAAACTTTTCTTTTGGTTTTAGTGTCTGTTCCGTGTGTTTGCGCGGCTTTGAAAGTATTACAATAAGTGCAAGCCAGCCACAAATTTTCTTTGACGTTTTTTCCGCCTTTTGAACGCGGATGAAGATGCTCGATTTCCAGCCAAGCCAAAATATATCTCTGTTCTCCCAAACAATAACCGCAACGATTTTTTGCTTCGAGCCGAACATCTGCATCGAGCTTTTTTGATATTTTGCTCATTCCAAATCGTCGGAAGTTTTGATTAAACCGCGCAGAACCGCTTCATAAATGCCTTGCGATTTTCGCAAATTTCCAACCTGAAAAACCCGAAACAAAGCATCTAACTCGTTTCTTTCCAAAGGCGTAATCGTTTCTTCGCGCTGTTTGTCCGACAATTCGCTCATCCGCCAATTTTCTTTTTCGGACATTTTCATATTCGCAACGGCTAAAACTTCCGCGTCCGAACAACCCGCCAAAGGTCTTTCCAAAACTTCGGCTTCTTCGGCAATAACTTTTTTAACCGCGCCCTTGATTATCTCGCCGACGCTTTTTTTCTTCGCTTTGGCAAGATTTGAAACGCCTTGATAAAGATTGTTTGATAATTTAACGCTAATTTCCATAAACTAAAACCTCGAAATAATTTTATCACGAAAGAACTTCAAACAGATTTCAAATTATCTTTGAAATATCGTTTTTTGAGTTTCTTGCCGTTTTCTTCAATGAAATACATAAAGCGGTTTTGCTTATGATGTTTGACGATTTCAAAGATTTTGCCTTTGTGATATTTGCGACTGTAGTCATTGAGAATCGTTTCAACCTGCTGTCCGATTTGAAAAGCGGGCGTTTCTTCTGTTTCATATTTTATAGGTTCGTTGTTTTCCGTCAGAAATAACCGCAAAATAAACGCATCAATGAGACTTTCCGCTTGCTTTTCATAACAGCGATAATTAATTCCTAATTCTGCCTTAATATCGCCGTAACCTATTGAAAATTCATTTGTTTGTCTGTCAAAACTAATCCAAATGCTATCTTTCGGCGGTGCATTGTATTCCGATTGCAAGGTAATTACAAACGTATAAAGCGAAGTAAAAGCATAAACGGATTTTGCATATTCTTTTTTCCGAAGTTTCCCGATTAGTTCAATCATCGACTTATCTTCTTCATCAAAATAGAGGTTTTGTATAAATCTATGTGAATAATCTGCGAGTAAATTCCACATCTTAAATTATTGAAACTTCTTTATTTCCATCAATAACACGCCCGATTTCAAAACTTGTCGCCAAACGTTCTTTCAAAAATTCTTTATCTTCTTCCGCGCAGACGACAATCATTCCGATTCCCATATTGAAGGTGCGGAACATTTCCGAGTCTTCGACGTTTCCGAGTTTTTGCATCAAGCCGAAGATTGCGGGTTCGTTCCAAGTTCCGCGTTTGATTTCGACTGAAACATTTTCGGGCAAGATTCGCGGGATATTTTCGGTAAATCCGCCGCCGGTGATATGGACTAAACCTTTGATTTTGCCTGTGTCGAGCAGATTTTCTAAAGGTTTTAAAAAACTCGTATGTTTTGCAAGCAGAGCGTTTCCGGCTGTATCGTTTAATTCTTCGATGAACGAATCAACTTCGTAACCGCCGATTTCAAAAAACAATTTTCGTGCTAAAGAATAGCCGTTTGTCTGCAAACCATTCGACGGCAAACCTAAAACAACATCGCCCGCCGCAATATTTTTGCCGTCAATGACTTTTGATTTATCAACCACGCCGACGATAAAACCTGCCAAATCATATTCGCCGTCCGAATAAAAACCGGGCATTTCCGCTGTTTCGCCGCCGAGAAGAACACAGCCGTTTTCTTTACACGCAATCGAAATTCCTTCAACAACCGAAGCCGTTACGTCGGGCGAAAGTTTGCCTGTTGCAAAATAATCAAGAAAAAACAAAGGTCGTGCGCCTTGAACTAAAATGTCGTTGACGCAATGATTTACGAGGTCTTGACCAATTGTATTATGAATTCCCGTGTCGAAAGCGATTTTTAATTTCGTGCCAACGCCGTCCGCTGAAGCGACAAGAATCGGCTCACCCATATCGGGAAACGCGCCCGAAAACATTCCGCCGAAACTGCCGATTTCAGTTAAAGTCCGTTGGTTAAATGTTGATTTAGCAAAAGTTTTAATCTTTTCGACTGCCAAATTTGCGTTGTCAATCGAAACGCCCGCATCTGAATATGAAATTGAGTTAGACATATAGTTTTGAAAAAGAAATTATAGACCGCCGATAAACAGAAACGCTAATGTTATGGTGCATATAACTTTCCTTAACACTCTTGCTTACGCGCGGTTTTCTGCTTTTTTTATTTGAAATTCTTGCGCCAAAATTCGATAAAAATCTTCTTCGGACTTAATTTCGGTTTCAATTTTTTCGCCGTCTTGCGTTTCGATGAACTTTTTATCGGTCAAAGTTTTACGTCCGTTTACGGTCAACAGTGAACAAAGTTTGCCGCGTGTGAAATGCGATTCGGGCGAGGTTTGATGAAAATTGCACATTTCCGAAAATTCTTCCAAGTTTCGCGGCGAATCTTTGAAAATATATTCCCTTTGCCAAGTTTCGCCGTTCTTTTTGACAACTTCAAAATAATTTTCATCAAATTTTTTGATTAAAAACGTGCCGTTTTCGTCTGTTTGTTCAATATCCAGAACAAATTTCAATGGCGCGGCGGTGAAATCTCCGAAACCGACATCTACTAAAAAAACGCCGCCGTTTATTGTTGTTAAGATTCCTAAATGATCAAATTCCGCGCCGAAATCTTTTCCGTTAAAAACCCGCGCTGAAATTATTTTGTTTTCAAAACCGAGTTCATTTAAAAGCTCGAAAAACAAACTGTTCAATTCATAACAAAATCCGCCGCGTTTTTTTTCGATGATTTTTTCGTAAAAGTTTTTGGTGTTTAATTTAATCGGATTTTTCCAAGGAATGTCGAGATTTTCAAACGGAATATGCAAAAGATGCTGTTTTTGCAATAGTTTAAGCGTTTCAAAATCAGGAAACAGTTTAATCTTTTTGAGTCCGATGCGGTTTAGATATTTTTTCCTATTCATAAAATCTTATTGAAAATTATAAAGCCGAAACTTTATCAGGCAAAACTTTATTGACTGTTTTGCGGTCAACAGTTTAGCATTTGTTTGGAGAAAAATTTATGAGTTTCACATTATTGGATTTAAGTTCTGAAAACTTTGAGTTTAGCGCGAACGTATGGAATTGGCGGACGACTCTCGAAATCATTAAAAGTTTTGATATTTTGAGCGACGGTAAAACGCGTCAGATGGAATATAACGGAACAGGCGTAAAACTCGAACCGGACGAAGCGCATCTAATCGGCGAAAAGATTCGTGCGGAAATTTTGCCGAAATTAGAGCCGAA
>CALMEH010000174.1 GCA_937863115.1 uncultured Acidobacteriota bacterium | reverse complement strand
AACCGGCGAAAATATCCGCGAAACCTTGCGTAAACTCAATTTTGACGATTCTTTTCACATCTCGCGCGATCGAAGTTACGAAGAATTTCTGCCTTGGTCAATCGTTGATTCGGGTTTGAGTTTTGAATTTTTGAAGGAAGAACACGAAAAAGCGCAAGCCGCACAATCTTCAAAACCGTGTCCGGCGGTTGAAAAATGCACGACTTGCGGCGTGTGTCCGACAACTTGGCTGGCTGATGCGCCGAACAGTTTGATTCAGATTCAACCCCTCAAAGTTCGGGAAACTCTGGCTGTCCGAATTTAGTTTCTATTTCATCAAAAACCCGATGGGCGCGGCTGTATGGTCAAATTGATAATTATATACATAAAGACCAAACGGCAAAATATTGATTTTTTTGGAATAGGTTGCGTGTGCCTGCACGCCGCCTTTTATCTGTTTGACTATGATAACGGCATCCGGCGGAATACCGCCTGATTCTGCAAACTGCTTAATTCTGGCTTCAGTTGCGCCAACCGGATTGCCACCCGGTAAAGCCGAACCTTGAACCACCGCTGTTTGCATTGCTTCCTTGAAACTCGCGCCCTGGTATGCCACCGGAATAAAATTGATTCCGGCGTGTCCGATTAAAAATAATACAGCCAAAAATGCTAACATTTTCGCGCCCGCACTTCCGCGTTCGCTGTGTCTGGTTTTTACTAAAATTTGTTTCATTTTTTAACTCCCGTGCCAACGTGAGAAGCTATTTGTTTAGAACATTTCGGAGAGATTTTTGAAGAATTTCAGCGGGAATTGTATTGCCGTCAACGATGATCGGCGAGCCGATTTTTTCGAGCAAAACCCATTGCAGGTTTTTTCCGCTCTGTTTTTTGTCAAATTCAAATGCTTCCCTTAGCTTTTCAATTTCGATTTTGTTCGTTGCCGGAAGTTTTCCGGTCAAACCAACAACATCGTTTAATAATGTTAGCGTATTTTGATTTAAAATGCCAACATTTTTTGAAATTTCTGCGGCGCATATGATTCCGAGTCCGACGGCTTCACCGTGTTTGAAATATTTGTAATCGGTAATCTTTTCGAGTGCGTGTCCGACAGTATGCCCGAAGTTCAATATTTTACGTGATTTAGCGTCTTCTCGTGCGATGTTTTCGCGTTCGTCATTTGCGACAATTTCGGCTTTGAAAGCAATTTGCGCGGCGATAAGATTTTCGATTTTTTCCTTAAATTTAAGATTCGTAAAATATTCTTTGGAATTATCAAGCGAAAATTCGCGTAAAAAATCCGCGGTTTGATTGAATAATTTTTCCGAAGAAATCGCACCTTGCTTGACGGCTTCGCAAAATCCGGCAGTTAGTTCGCGGCGTTCGAGAGTTTGCAAAACGGTTGAATCAACCAAAACGCCTTCAGGCTGATAAAACGCGCCGATAAGATTTTTACCAAATGCGGAATTTACCGCTGTTTTACCGCCGACTGAAGAATCAATCATTGCCAGAAGTGTTGTCGGAATCTGCAAAAAAGGAATTCCGCGCAAAAAAATTGCCGCCGCAAATCCGGTCAAATCACCGACCACACCGCCGCCGAGCGCGATTGCGGCATCGGTTCTGGTTAATTTGTTTTCGCTGAAAAATGCGAGGAGTTTTTCCAAAACGCGAAAATTTTTATATCTTTCGCCGTCCTTTATCAAATAAATAAAAACTTCAAATCCAGTTTTTATTAAACTATTTGCAGTTTTTTCGCCATACAAACGAAAGATTTTTGCATTTGAAACCAAAACAACTTTCTGCGCCGAACCGTTCAAACAATTCTTTACCCATTCGCCGCAATTTTGAAGCAAATCTCTGCCGATTTCGATTTTGTAACGGCTCGATGTTTCTGAAATATTGATTGAAAGTATTTTGGAAATCATTTTTAAATTAGCAGGTCGCTACCGCTCGCTGTTCTGACAAGAAAAAGCAAAAGCCGTAAATCTTTTATCAAAATTTACGGCTCAAAACTTTTTTATTAAGCAGGCGAAGCAACGTGGAAGTGCACCGCACCTGCCAATTCGCAGTTACTGTCCTCACCCCAGCAACCACTAGAAACAGTGGATTCACCAACTGTTTCAATTAAATTTAGAATACAATTAAACTTTCGGTTTTGGCAAACGAAAATCGAATAATTTTTAATAAAAATAAAAAAGACTGCCTCTTCGACAGTCTTTTAATTTGAAATACACCCGGCATGATTCGAACATGCGACCTCTTGATTCGTAGTCAAGCACTCTATCCAGCTGAGCTACGGGTGCATAAAGCGAATAATTAGACTACAAACCTTGTGCTTTTCTGTCAAGTTTGCACTTAAATTATTTCGCAAAATACCCCGGTTTTGTTTTTGAAATCAAATCCGAAGTGCTTTTGACTTCAATTTTTATTTCGCGCCATTTGCCGTCGCGTTTGTCATTGGTTGATTGATATTCGATAGTGTAGAGCGTTCGGAGTTCGGCGGCAACCGAAGCGTAGATTCTGCCCATATCTTCGAGACGATTGATGGCGTTGAGCGTTCCGCCCGTGCGGGTTGAAAGAATTTCGAGGCGCGTTTGCGCGGCGGAATAAAGCGCAACTTGAATCGGTGTCGGATCAGCGAGTTTTGACGGATTTCCTGTTGGCAATGCGAGCGGATAGATAGTTACGCCTTGCGAGTCGGCTTTGGATAAAACTCGATTCAAGATGTCGCTGTTGTCAGGTTTGATTGAAGTTAAAATTTCATTTTCCTTTACTTTGTCGAGGAAATCACGGTCTTTGTCGCGGATGGCGGTGTCAACGCCGTCGGTCAAAACGATAATGGCTTTGCGGCGATTCCCTTCTTTTGCAAGTTTATTGAGCGAGAAATCGAGAGCTTTGAAAAGTTGAGTTTTGCCGCGTCCGTTGGCAACGCTGATTGAATTAGCGACTTTTTTTCGATCAGTCGTAAAATCGTTTAAAAGATTTACTTTGTCATAAAATTCGACGATTGCAATGCGGTCATCGGGCGCGAGCGCGTCAATAAAACGAAAAGCCGATTGACGGATAACCTCGCGGAAGCCGAGTGTCGAGCCGCTCATATCTAAAATCAAAACCACGCTAAACGGTGCGACAACCGGCTCAAACCGCGAGATTTCCTGTTTTACGCCGTCTTCATAAAGCACGAAACTATCTTTATTCAAGCTCGTAATCGGGCGACCTTTGTTATCAACCACGCCGACATTCAACCGCACGATTGAAGAATCAACAATAATCGGATCTTCTTCTTGTGCCGAAACCGCCCAAAATCCGAGAAGCAAAAATAAAATTAATAAAACTTTTGAAGAACGCATAATAACAATAATAATCAATCAGACGCGCAAAGTTAAAATGCGGTTGCTTTATTCAATTTTCATTTATCATTTATTTAACAGGAAATTTTTACACATTCGATATAATTGATAGCTGATGGATTGGAGTTTTGTTTTACGAAGGTTTGACATCTCGGACTTGCCTATCAAAACAGCTTCAATTAAAATTAGGGATTTCAGAGATTTTCTGAAAATTCAGCAATTATTACAAATAAGTTAAATTAAAATGGCAGAAACCCGCACGTTAGTAAGGGTAAAATATCTGAAATGTAACACGCTTGGTTAGTGCGCGTTTCTGCAAAATATTAAGGAAAAACTATATGAAAAGAGTCGGTATTTTAGTCGGGCGCGAAGTTACGTTTCCCGAATCAATTATTAACAGCATTAACGAAAAAGGCAAAGGTGAAATTGTTGCCGAAATGGTTAAAATCGGCGGCATTCGTCTGGACGAACCGAAGAAATACGATTTGGTTATTGACCGTATATCACACGAAGTTCCGTATTATCGCGCAACTTTGAAGCGGATGGCACTCGAAGGAACTTACATCATCAACAATCCGTTTTGGTGGTCGGCAGATGATAAATTCTTTAATTTCTCGCTCGCGGCGAAAATCGGAGTGGCAATTCCGAAGACAGTTTTGCTTCCGCAACAAGATTACATCAAGGACATCACGAGTGAATCGCTCCGCAATCTCGAATTTCCGATTGATTGGCAAGGTGTGATTGATTACGTCGGCTTCCCTGCTTTCTTGAAACCGTTTGACGGCGGTGGCTGGAAAAATGTGTCGAAGATTCATAATTTAGAAGAACTTTTTACCGAATATAATCAATCAGGTCAGCTTTGTATGACGTTGCAGGAAGGCATCGAATATGATCAATTTGTGCGCTGTTATTGCGTCGGACAGGAAAAAGTTTTGATTATGCCTTACGATCCGTCGAAGCCGTATCTTTCGGGAATGCAATATGTGAACGTCGAAGATTATCTTTCGCCGGAGCTTCACGCACGAGTCGAAGCGGACGTTATCACGATTTGCAAAGCTCTCGGTTATGATTTAAACACGGTCGAATTTGCCATTAAAGACGGAATTCCTTACGCGATTGATTTTATGAATCCCGCGCCCGATGCCGAACTCGCTTCGGTCGGCGAATACAACCACAACTGGATTATCAACGCGATGACCGAATTTATTATCAAAAAACTCTCGGGCGAAATTGCCCAACCCGAATATCGCTGGTCATCAATGCTCGCCGGAAACGTCGAGACAAAAAAAAAAGTAATGGCTAAAGCAAAAACAACCAAAACCGCCAAAGCCAAAAAAGCTACAAGCGGTGAATAAAAAGAAACGCGGGCAGAGATGCCCGCGTTTCTTTTTTTACTTTATTCCGATTTTATTTTATTCCGACACAGGGACGAAAATAATTTCATCTATTTTATCGTTAATCGTTACCACACGCGGTGCAAATTCGTAACGTTTATGTTGAATCGTGAAGACATAGCTTTCTCCAACTTCAACATCATCAAAGCGGAAATACCCGAACGCATTTGTCAGCGCAGTTCGTGTCGTGCCGGTTTGGTCGGTCAAGGAAACTGTCGCACGGGACACGCCTATGCCTCCCTTGTCTGTCATCACTCTCCCGCCGACCGAGACGTTTGCCGCTACTACCGGAGGCAAATTTGTATTTCCGCTCAATTGGACAGTAACAGCCGCAGTGCCGGAGGCAGGAATGACGAGATTCCACTGGTATGCACCGGTGAAATCGGCACTGACAAACGGTAGTGTCGTATTGTCAAAGTTGCTAATTGCCGTGTCCGCCAAAAGACCGAACACATCTGTCGTCGCCGCGAACGGTCTCACCAGAAACGCATTGGCAAATGGATTGGATGCTTTGTATTCCGCGAAACCGGTGGTTGTGTCTGTAATACTTATGTGGGTATTTGGGGAAAGCAGTGTCGCGTTGTCAGTGCCTGCCGTCCCGTTTACGTCGAAGTCCGCGCCATGGAACAGACTGATTGTGAGCGGGTTGACCGTTGACAAGTTCGTAACCGACATCGTCAAGGTAAGCACGCCCTGATTCGCGCCCGCGCTTGTTATATTCAGCGTATTTGTCGCGCTGAACAATCCGCGAGTATTAACGTCCGCCCAGGTGATAGTTCCGTCGGCAGCGGCACACGTCGTTGTCGTCGGAGCGGGAAAAAAGGACTCCTGAGTGTCTCCCGATACCCGAAACCACCAGCCATCTTCAAATATATAGTCACCGGTGCCGACTCCGGT
>CALMEH010000173.1 GCA_937863115.1 uncultured Acidobacteriota bacterium | reverse complement strand
GGTTTCCGCTTTCATTTTGTCGCAATGACTTCCGGCTTTGGCAAGCGGACAAAATTCAACGCTTACCGGAGAATCCATCATTCCGCAACAAAACACAAAAACCAAGCCGGTCAGCCAAAAAGCTAAAAAGCCCGACATTGTTCTTTGTGCAATTTTGTTTGAAAAAAATGAAATCACCAAGAACAAGATAGCAGAAAAGTGAAATTTATTCCAAATTTAATATGAGTTAGATATAAGAAAGGGCGAAAGAATATTTTTGACGACGGATTACACGAATTACACGAATTTTTTCAAATCTTGTTACTTTAAAAAATAGTCTGTGAAATTCGCGTAATCTGTTGTCAAATTCTTAAACATTAAATCGAAAATCTACAACATCGCCGTCCTGCATTACATATTCTTTGCCCTCGAGACGTGCGAGACCTTTTTCGGCGGCGGCTTTGCGCGAACCGAGTTCGACTAAATCTTTGTATGAAATAATTTCGGCGCGAATGAATCCGCGTTCGATGTCGCTGTGAATTTCGCCGGCGGCTTGCGGTGCTTTTGTGCCGATCGGGATCGTCCACGCACGGACTTCTTTTTCTCCGGCAGTTAAAAACGACATTAAACCGAGCATTTTGTAAGCGGATTTTATCAATTTATCAACGCCGCTCGACGTTACGCCCAAATCTGCCAAAAATTCCGTGCGTTCGTCTTCTTCGAGCGCAACGAGTTCGGATTCGAGTTTCGCGCAAATCAAAACGACTTCGGCATTTTCGGTTGCAGCGTGGTCGCGGACGGCTTTAACGTGCGAGTTTCCCGATTCGTCCATCAAAGTTTCTTCATCAACATTTGCCGCGTAAATCGTCGGTTTTGAACTCAAAAGAAACCAACTTTTGACGACGGCGCGTTCATCGTCGGACAGATCAGCCGAGCGAATCGGGCGACCTTCTTCTAAGACAGGCAGAAGTTTTTCGATAATCGCAATGTCGCGTTTTGCATCCTTGTCGCCTGATTTTGAACCGCGTTGCGCTTTATCGCGCCGTTTTTCAAGACTTTGAAGATCGGCAAGTGCGAGTTCGATCTGAATCGTTTCAATATCGCGCACCGGATTGACCGAGCCTTCGACGTGAATGATATTTTCGTCTTCAAAACAGCGCACGACTTGAATCACGGCATCAGTTTCGCGGATGTTTGCGAGAAACTGATTTCCCAAACCTTCGCCCTTCGACGCGCCGCGAACCAAACCCGCAATATCAACAAATTCAACAGTTGCAGGCACGATTTTCTGCGCTTTATTCAATTTTTCCAAAACAGGCAAACGCTCGTCAGGCACGGCAACGACACCGACATTCGGCTCGATTGTGGCAAACGGATAATTCGCGGCAAGCGCAGTTTCCTGCGCTGTCAGAGCATTAAAAAGAGTAGATTTTCCTACGTTGGGCAGTCCAACAATTCCGGCTTGTAACATAAGATTCAGGATTTAAAATTTAAGATTCAAAATTCAATATTTCAGATTTCAAATTGGTTATTCTACCTTTTATGAAAGATTTTGAGAAATGAGAAAAGAAAAAACACTTTTGCACTTCAAAATCCTCAAATCCCAAATCCCAAATCTTAAATCCCAAATCTTAAATCTTAAATCTTAAATCTTAAATCTTAAATCTTAAATCTTAAATCTTAAATCCTACTGCGGCAGATAAGCATTCGGAATCGGTTTGTCGCCTGTCGCGCCGAATTGGACGGCAGTAAAACCTGCCGTGCTTTGGAGCAGATACCAAACACCGTTTGAAGGTCGAAAAACAGCGATGTCCGATTTTGCATCGCCGTCAAAATCTCCTGTCGAAGGCAAATCTCCGGCGAGTCCGAAACTTGTTGCGGTAATTCCGGCTTGAGTTTGATAAAGATACCAAACGCCGTTGCGGAAAATTCCCAAATCGGTTTTGCCGTCGCCGTCGTAATCGCCTTGCGCGGGCGAATCGCCGTTAAATCCGAAATTTATTGCCGTAAAACCTTGCGTGCTTCTTTGCAAATACCAATTTCCGTCGCTTGGTCGCCAAACGGCTAAATCTGCCTTACCGTCGCCGTCATAATCTGCTTGAACAGGTTTATCGCCGTTCAGACCGAATTGCTGAATCGTGTAAGACGTTCCGCGACTGTCGAAACTGTTCCAGATATACCAAACGCCGGTTGACGGACGAAAAACCGCAATGTCTGTGCGTCCGTCGCCGTCATAATCCGCCGGAACGGGAATATCATTTGCCGAGCCGAATTGAAATGAACGATAAATCGAGCGCGAATAAAGATGCCAAACGCCGTCGCTCGGACGGAAAACCGCCAAATCCGTCTTGCCATCGCCGTCAAAATCTCCCGGCGAAAGAATATCGGTCGAAAGCCCGAAACCTTGAATTTTATAAGTTGCGTTTGAACTGTTCGTGATATACCAAACGCCCGTGTCAGGTCGCCAGACGGAAATATCGCTACGTCCGTCGCCGTCAAAATCTGCCGTTTTATTTTTCGCAATCGGATTTGCCGCAACCGGCGCATCAGCGATATTTCCGTCAATATTAAACGTAACGCCGCCCCAAGTTTCGTTGTGCGGAGCTTGCCATTGCTTTATTCTTTGATGATTTGCCCACGCCGTTTCGGGAACAAGGGGTGAAGGCGCAGCGTAAGTCCAAACCGACGGCACATTGTCCCAACGCGCCAACCAAACCGCGTCCATACGGCTTGCAAGCGGAATATTAACCCAATCACCGACGGCATTTGTCGGCGAACCGTAAACGCCCGAAATATAACCCAATTCTTTCACGCGGTCAGTCCAACCTTTCAAAAACGCTTTCGTTGGAGTCGAACACGCGCCCGTGCCGCTCGTGTCGTCGTAGCGTTCCATATCGTAATAAAGAATCGTGCCTTGCGTCAGTCCGAGCGCGTTTGCATCAGCAATCGCAATGTCCGCTTCGCCGCGTCCTTGCGTTTCGGCAACCGCCGGATCGCTGCTGTGTTTTTGCAAAGTCGTCGAAGTGCTGGCAACACACGGCGATTGATAACCGACAATCGTCGGAATCAACCCCCAACCTTGCGCCGCCACCGTGTTCACCCAAGCGGCAGTTAATTGCGGTTGTGAACATCCGCGATTTCTGCCTGAAATGTAAATATTCGCATCATAAAACGGCGAATTATCCCACCAAGTCTGCATCTGCGAAGCAGTCGCCGCGGTGCATTTATCAAAACCGCGATTCAAACTGACGCGCGTGTTTCCATTCGGCGGTTGATTGAAAATCGAATTTTGGGCTTCACGTTTGGCTTTATCGGTTTCGATTTTTGAAAGTTCTTTGATGTTTGGCGGCGTGATTTCTATAGTTGAAAGATCGGTTTTATCGTTTTCATATCCGACAACGATTTTATAAAGTCTTGATATTTGCACACAGCCGATTTTGATTCCTTCGCAGTTTCCTTCGGAAGTTACGAGCCAATCGGAATGTCTTTCTACCGAATTATAATGTGCAGGAAAAGTATGTTTGATAATACTTTCGGCGGAAGAATTAAAATTTTCGACCCTGAATTTGTCGTTTGTTTTAAATATATCTCCGAAATCTTTTAACGTATCAAATCTTTCCTCATAATTGCGCTTTTCCATTTGTTCATTTCCGCGTTCCCAAGTTTCGCCCGAATCTTTTGTGTGATAGTAAATGTAACGCTTGAAATTTGAACTCGAAACCAAATCTATCGTGAGCCAGCCTTTTTCATTTTCAAAATTTAAAG
Source organism: uncultured Acidobacteriota bacterium (assembly GCA_937863115.1). Lineage (GTDB taxonomy): Bacteria > Acidobacteriota > Blastocatellia > Pyrinomonadales > Pyrinomonadaceae > CALMEH01. The sequence continues at coordinate 944 of CALMEH010000173.1, read as the reverse complement.
AAACTTTTTCTAAATTGGCTTGTGCCAAATCTTCTGCCGACGAATCTATTGCCTTTTGCGTCCAAGATTTTTCGCCGTCTTGTGAATAAAAAAGTTTCAAACGCGCATTTTTGGTATCTGTCAGAACAATCCAAGCAGATGTTTCATTCAAAAATGAAACGACGCTAATCGTTTCATTAAAATTTCTCGGCAAAACGATTTCGCGCCAAGTTTCTCCGTTGTCGTCCGTGCGAAAAAGCGTGTCGGCGGTAAAAGCGATGCCCGAAGATGCGCCGAAAACTTGGATGTCTTTGATTTGTGAACTTTTCTCGTAACGCACTTGCGGCGGACGTTGAAGCGTGGTGATAATTTCCAAACCGAAAAACGTATTATCACTCTCGCGTTGCGCGTTTGATGAAATTGCAAAAACGGAACAAAGTAGAATCGCTAACAGCAGAACACGAATTTTCATTTTTTTTGACCTCGAAAATGTATTTGCAAAACTAATGGATGTCGGAAAAATTATAGCCTAATCTGATAATCTTTTCCAAGATTCTTGCAAAAAATTGGAGCGCGGACAGAGATGCCCGCGCTCCAATTTTTGCTTTTCCCGAAGTTTGAATTAGAAAGTTCTGTTGGCAGTTACGGGAATGTCGCCCGATTGTCCGAATTGTTTGGCTTGAAACGAGTTGTCGCCGCTTCGTCGGACATACCATGTGCCGTTTGACGGGCGGAAGACGGCGTAATCAAATTTGCCGTCGCCATCGAAATCGCCCGTTGTCGGAATGTCTTCGGCGATACCCCATTTGAAGGCGGTTGCTTGACTGTTTGAGCTTTGTAAAACCCACCACACGCCGGTTGAAGGACGATAGACCGCGATGTCCAAAAGTCCGTCGCCGTCGTAATCAGCCGGAACAGGTTTGTCGCCCGCCGTGCCAAATTGAACGGCACGAGATGCGTCTTCA